>CAWWAF010000070.1:0-19848 GCA_963934795.1 uncultured bacterium | reverse complement strand
GTTGCAACCCGTACCCGTAGCCGTCCCCGAACAGTTGGACGTCCGTGTCCGGATCGGTCCCGATGGTGTGATACATCACCCGTGGCGTGACGTCGCCGAAGCGTTCGTAGTAGAACCCGTTGCTGTCGGGAGTGAGGTTGACCTGCCCGTAGCGGGCCGCCGGGAGCGCGTCGGGGAGGTCTGCGCCGGTGTCGACATCACGCAGACGGACTGAGACCTCGTCGACGCCGCCCTCTCGTACCGCGTAGGCCACAAGCCGGCCATCTTGAGCAATGTCGAGAAGACTCACGCTCACGGTATGGCCGGGGCTCATCGGATGCGGATCGATCAACACCCGGTCTTCGCCGTCGAGCCCCTCACGGACGTAGATCACCGACAGGTCCTGATCGGCCCGGCGTGTGGTGTGGAAGTAGCGGTCGCCCCGCGCGTTGGGGGTCCCGATGCCGTCCACCTGCAAGACACGGGCGGCAATGGCTTCGAGCGCGTCGCGGCCGGGCAGCGGCGTGAGCACGCTGTCGGTGTATGCGTTCTGCTGGTCGATCCAGGCCCGGGTCTCCGGCGCGTTCTGATCTTCGAGCCATCGATAGGGGTCTGGGACGTCGACGCCATGGATGGTGTCGATGCGTGACTCGATTCGGGTATTCGGCGGTGCTGGCACGGCTTCTCCTGGGGGCTCGCCCGCGCACGCCACGCCAACGAGGACGACGGCGACCGGGGCGAGAAGGGCGAGGGGGGCGGGCGGCCTGGCGCGATCGAGTGGCGGGGCGGCGGCGAGCATCTACTCGCTTGATTCTGATGCCACGGCAGATGCCGACTGGGGCTGCCGGTCGACCGTTGTCAGGACCTTGGTCAGAAAGCGGCCGATCTCCTGCACCTCTTCCAGGCAGACCTGATGGGCCATCTCGTATGTGTGCCAGTCGACGTCATAGCCCGCGGCTCGCAACATGTCGGCGGTGTGCTCGCCCAGGCGATACGGCACGACGTTGTCGTGGGCGCCATGCGCGAGCAAGAGGGCGGCCTGGTGGTTTGCGGCACTCGCTTCGGTCGGTAGGCTCTCGTGGAGCGGCAGATACCCGGACAGTGCCACGATACCGGCGAGCGGGGCCTCGTGTCGCAGCCCCGTGAACAGCGCCATCGCCGATCCTTGTGAAAATCCGGCGAGCACGATCCGAGACGACGGGATGCCGCGGTCGACCTCGCGCGCGATGAGCGCTTCGATTGCTGTCGCCGAGCGGCGGATACCGACCTCGTCCTGTCCGCGCGCGTCCATGGTGACGATGTCGTACCACGCGTGCATACGAGTGCCCATGTTGACCGTGACCGGAATGATTGGCGCATGCGGAAAGACGTAGCGAATCGCGAGGTCCGGTGAGACGCCAAGCTGAGGTGGCAACGAGGCAAAATCGTGCCCGTCGGCACCCAGCCCGTGGAGCCAGATGACGGTGGCACGTGCCGGTCGGTCCGGCTCTTGTTCAACGGTGTCAAGAAGCGGTGTCGTGGAAGTCACGTTGCGTCGTCCGTGTGGCTGGCGTTGGGGGTGGGGGGCCATGCCGCCTGAAAAAGAAAACGCGGCGGGGTCCCCCGCCGCGTCTCTCGTGCCGATCGACGGCCTCTGTCGTCCTGGCCGGTGCCTCTTACTGCTGGTCCGCCAACGATTTGAAGTACTCGTCGATGAGATCCCGGAATTCGGCCGGCGCCTCTTCGCTGCCGGCCAGATACAGGTCGTCACTGTCGCCGTCGACTTCTCGACGGAGCCGGTACTCGAACCGCTTCAGGCCTTCGAGAACGAATGACTGCAGCCGGGCGATCTCGTCCGCATCCCGATAGACGCGGGAATCGTCGAGCTGTCGCATTGCTTGGATGACTTCATTCAGGTCGCCGACGTCGCCGAAATTCTCGGCGTTCAACAGCCTCTGCAGCTCTTGGGCCTCTGAGCCGCGCTCGCGGAATTCTCGCTGCCATTGCCGCACGTCCTGCGGGTCGAAGGCGTCTCCCGGCCGGCGATTGCCGTTCCCGCCGCCGCGAGAAGGGCCGCCGGTGGCGTTGCCGTCGCCTCCGTCTGCCCCTTGCCCTTGCTGGGCCTCTCCCGGCTGTCCTTGGCCCTGCTGGCCTTGACCCTGGTCACCTTGCCCCTGCTGGCCCTCTTGACCTGGCTGGCCGGGCTGTCCCTCTTGGCCTTGTTCGCCGGGCTGGCCCTCCTGGCCCTCCTGGTTGGACGCCTGCTGGCTGCCTTGCTCAATTCGCTGTTCGAGTGACTCGAGGCCCCGCATCAGGTCCCGTGTTTGGTCGAGCGCCTGTTCCAATCCGGACCCCTGTGAGTTCCCGACCTGGTCGGCCGCCTCGGCTAGCTGCCGTTCGAGGTCCGCAATGTCGCCGCCAATCTCCTGTTCGAACTGCTGCGCGTACTCCGGCGAACGGGCCCGGACCAGGCCACGCGAGTAGCGGATCTTCTCTTTGAGCTTGCTCTCTCTGATGCCGTTCGCGGCGTCTTGTAGGGCACGCGATGCATTTTGTTCGTCGCGGCGGAATTCGGCCGATGTGGAGTCCAGCTCACGCTCGAGGTCAGCGAGTTCCCCGAACATCTCGTCCTTCCGCTCCGACAGGCGGCGCGCGCGATCCTGCCGTTCCTCCTCGGACAGGTTGCCCAAGTTGTTGACCTGCTCGGCAATCTCGGACTCTTCCGCCGCGACGTCGGCTGCCCGCCGCTGCGCGTCTTCGATGTCGCGTGCCAGGCGGCTGCTCTGTTCGCCGGCCAGCTCGCGTTGCACGTCTCGTAGTCGGTCGAGCGCCGCACCTGCCTCGGCGAAGCCCTGGTTGTCCGCGTTCGCCGCCGCTTCACGCATGGCGTCCGCGGCCTCCTGCAGTTTCCGGGCAGCCTGCATCATCTGTGGCGACTGTTGCTCGCGGGCCAGACGTTCGAGGCGGCGGGCCGCCTCTTCGGCTTCTTCGGCCAGCGCGCGCTGAGACGCGCCGCCCCCGGCTTGCGCGGTTTGCCCACCGCGGGCTCGACGACGCTGCCGCTCGGCCTCCTGTTCCTGCCGACGAGCCAGTTCTTTCAGGCGCTCCATCAACTCGTCGACCTGATTGTCCGACGACTGCTGTTCGCCGCGCTGGGTCGTCTCGTACTGGTTCTGCAGCTTGTCCAGCTCTAGCTCGAACAGGTCGGCCAGATCCTCGGCGGAGTTCTGACCGCCCCCGCCTCCGCCGCCACCACCTTGCTGCTGTTGAACCCGTACCTCGTCGTAGGCTTCCTCCGCTCGTTGCAGCTGTTGTAGGGCGCGTTGCTCGGCCGGGAGGGCGGCGTCGACATCCTGCTCTTGCAGCGCGGTCTCTGCCGTTGCCATCTCTGCTTCTGCCAGTGGCAGTATTGCCAAAATGGAGCGAAATGCGGGGTCGGCCGGCATGACCCGGCTGTTCATCCGACGCAACAGCGTCTCGACCTGCTCACGTAAGCGACCCTGAGAGAGCGTCAGAAAGACGAGATTCTCGCGGTAATCGTCTTCGGAAAGCGTGTCCCGATCGCGCACCACATTGAAGGTGGCCGAAATAACCTGCCGTTGCGCTTCGGACAGGGCCCGAGCGTCGCCCCCGCCGCCTCCGCCACCCCCGCCGCCTCCGCCTTGCGACTGCTCTGCTCGGAAGTCGCGCCGGAACGCGCGAATCTGCACGAAATACAGGTCGCTCTTGACCACCCGAGACGTGCCCGACTGATTGTCACCGGCGGTGCCGTAGTACGACACGAAGTCTCCCGGTTCGAGCTCGAATTCCTCGAGGAACAACGTGTGGCCAGCCGTTACTTCCTTCAGCCCGCCTTCCTCAGAGTTGAAGAGGCCGACGGTCTCTTCCGGGCCACCGTTGACTGAATACGTCAGGGTCAGCGACCGGACCCCAAAGTCGTCGTCCGCCCGAGCCTCCAGGAACACCTCTTCAATGGCGTTCGCGGTGGTGTCGCGACCCGGCTTCACGAACATGACCGACGGCGGCTGGTCCGTGAGGACGTCGATGGTGTACTGCGGAGAGGCATCCACCGCTTCGCCGCTGGGCCCCTCGAGCTCGACCTGGTAAAACCCGTCTTCGTCGACCACGAAACTGGCGGTCAGCACGCCGTCCGCTCGCGGGGTCAACGCGGTGGCATTCGATTCGTCGAACACCAGCCGACCGGCCGGTGTGGCCATGGTCGGGAACACCGCCACGCGCACTTCGGTGCCGCGCAGCACGGCGATATCGGCGCCGTCCTGAATCAGTCGCGGCTCGAGACCGGTGTAGTCGGGGAAGTGATATTCCAACTCGAGATGCTCGACATACGGCAGGTCGATCACCTCGAGCGTGAAGTTGTCCGACTGCACGCTGTCTGCTTCGATGAAGTAGTGGATCTCGTCTCGTACATCAAACAAGATAGTCTCGAACCCGCCCACGACCGGTGCCTCGCCTTCCACGGTTTCTATCGGAATCAGCGGCACTCGCTCGTACGTATCGCTCGCACTGGTTCGCATGAACAGGTTCACGTCGTTCGTCTCGAACCCCACCAATTGCGCCGTGACCGACAGATCCGCGCCCCGCGCGATGGTGACATCGCCCGGCAAGACGTCGATGCTGTACGGGCTGGCCGCCTGCAAGCTGCCGGTTGGGGTCATCAGCGCCGTCGCGCCGTGACGCAGGTACGACGGCCCGAAGATAAACATCAGCAGCGCCACCACGGCAACTCCGACCAGGTAGCTCGATGACTGGCGAATCTTGTCCCGTTCGACCGCGGCCCCCATGTCGAGCCCGCGACATCGCTCGACGGCTGACTGGATCAATTTGTCTACCAGGGCTGGAGAGTAGTTCGCGCTATCGGACTGGGTCCCACGCTTCGCCTCTTCCAGCGCACTCAGCACGGCGGCCTGCAACGATGGATCGTGCTCCTCGAGATACAACGCGACCTGCTCGTCCGGAATCGGGCGAGCCAGGGGGCGAATCAGATACCAGTACGCCAGCCCTGCCAGCGCGACATAGGTGAGCACCCGGAACGCAATGACCGAGCCGCCCGAGAACTTGAAGACCTCAAGGCCGTAGGAGGAGATGAGAAAGGCCCCAAGTCCGGCAGCCGCTAGCACCGCGATGCCACGCAGGGCGATGCGCAACCGCCATCGGTTTCGTACGCGCCGAATGACGTCGACCAGATCGTGACGACCGCCTGAAGATGACGACCAAGAATCGCTCAACATGCTTGCCTCACTTATGGGGAATGCCCCATGTTATCTCACCGACGTCCGCCTCCGCTGCACCGCCCCCCGGTGGCTGTGCGACGGGGTCCCGTCGCTAATCGTCCAGGTCCAATTCGGCTTGCGACAGCCGGTTCGACATCACGGTTTCGGTGGCGAGGAACCCGAGGGCTCCGATCAAGAGATACCACCACAGGGTCTGACGACGTTCCAGATCTTCCGGCGCCAGCTCGCGCGATTCGCCGAGAGACCGGTCACCGGCCGCCCGTCCGGTGACGATGGCGACCAGTTCCTGCGGATCGACCTGCTCCAGATTGGATTCAGTGAGGTCCACGTTCACGGCCACCAGCACCGGGTCGGCCTCTCCTGCGTCGCTGTCACGAATCTCGTAAAACCCCTGCTCTGTGAGGTCAATGAACCCCGGCCGGCCGTCGCTCCCGGCATCGATACGGTCTTCAGACGGATTCCGTATGACGAGACTGGGGCTCGATACATCGAGGTCTTCGGCGCCCGGGTAGGCTGATAGGTCAAGAACCTGGCCAGAGGTCAAGGCTGACGTCGGCGCCTCGTAGTCGGCCAGGTACTCCACGGCCTTGTGCACGAACGGCAGGTACGTCGAATTGCGGGCGAAGTCATTCCAGAACGTGTCGAGCGTCGACGTCCAGATGAGCACTCGGCCCGCGCCGAGCCGATGCTCCGCCATCGCGGTGTCACCGTTGTCGAATCGGGCGAGCACCGACGTCTCCGGACCAACCCTCAGGGGCCGATAGCGGAAGAACCGCGGAGCGGTCAGGTCCCCGCTGCGTGGCGTACTGAACACGCTGAACACCGGATGGCTGTAGTCGACGAATCCCAGCGAACCGCCGCGGCCGTCGCGGTCGGCCGGTCCTTCAATCGGTCCGGGTAACAGGTCCAGTTCGTCGCCAGGCCAGCGCGCATTTTCGCCCAGCGCCAGCCAGAGGCCTCCACCGCCCTCGACGAACCGCGTGATGGCGGCCCCGATTGCGCCCGCCGGGAGTCCGACATCGTTCAGCACCACGACCCCTGCCGCCCCGACGTCAGCGGCCGTGACCTGGTCCACCGACCGCTCCGTGACCGCGAACGAGGGGCTGCTACCAATCGCGAGTGCCTGTCTCAGATACAAGTTGGCGGCCCGTCCTGTGTTACCCGGCCGGCCCACAATAAGAATCGGTATGACGTCCCCCGGGGCCACGGTGAAGTGGAACACATCGTCGTGCGGCAGCCGATCCGCGTCGGCCCGCACGGAGATCGGCATCGCCGAGTCCTCCAGGGTGAACGGAGCGAAGGTCACGGTGGCCGGTCCGTCGGCGTCCAACGAGACTGGTAACGATTCCAGCTCGCGACCGTTCAGTTCGAGCGTCACGCGCAAGTTCGCGACAGGTTCACTCCCCCGGTTGGCCAATCGTGCCGTCACGATCGCCCGCTCGCGGTCAGCAAACAGGTCTCGTTGCACCGAGACCCCTGCGACGCTGACGTTCTGGGTCGGGCTGTCGTCAGACACCGACACCGGCGTCAGAACCGTGCCCGGTGGCAGCAGCACGCTGCCCGCGCTGTCGACACCGACGCGTTGGAAATCGCTGATGAGCACCGCCTCGAGCAGCGGCTGGTCCGAGTCTTCGAGGATTCCCTGGGTCAGTTGCAGAGCGGGACCGTATCGGGTCGTGCCGGTGCTCAGTTCGGCGCCGTCGATTGCCGCAAGCAAGCTGGCGCGATCCGTGGTCGACCGTGTACTCGACTCGGCCTCGCTGTCGAAGAAGACGATGGTGGCCTCGTCGGCGGGTGCCAGATCGCGCACCACCCCCCGGGCGATGTCTTTCGCCTGCTCCCACCGACCGCCGTAGCCCATGCTGTAGGACTGGTCGAGCAGCACCACGACCTCGCGTGAGCCGCCGGTCACGGCCGCGAGTGCGGTCGAACGGAGAAAGGGCCGCGCGAACGCGGCGATGAGGAGCACCAGCGCTGCGCATCGCATCAACAACAGCAACCAATGGCGGACACGCTGACGCCGCAGGGAATGAAATGGGATCTTGCGGACGAACATCAGGGACGGAAACTCGACGAGATCCGTTCGCTGGCGCTGAATCATATGAATCAGCACCGGCACCCCGAGGGCCGCGATGGCTGCGAAGAACAGTGGGGCCAGAAAAGACATCAACGCACCTTTGTCAGCTTGTGGCGCATCGCGAGGTATTTGAACAACGCATGATCGAGCGGAACCTTGGTGTTCAGGAAGGCGTAGTCGATGCGGTTCTGACTACACAGCTGGCTGAGTGACCGGATATGGTCCTGCACGAGTTCGCGATACTCGTCGCGCAGCTTGTCCGGCACCACCGGGATCTTCTGGCCTGTTTCCATGTCCGCGAAACTGCTCGATTCGTCGTAGGGGAAGTCCACCTCGGCCGGGTCGAGGATGTGGAACACGATCACGTCATTGCCGGCAAAACGGAGTGGCTTGATCGCGTCAAGGACCTTCTCGGGCTCTTCGTAAAAGTCGGAGATGACGACCAGAATGCTCCGACGTTTGAAGAACTCGGTAGCCTTGTAGAGTGGCGGCCCCAGGGCGCCCGGCCGCCCGGCCACGATCTTGTCGAGCGTGTGAAGCGTCACGTCGAAGTGCTTCGCCGAGGGCGGCACCCGTTCGACGATGTCGTCGTCAAACGTCACGATGCCGACCCGGTCGCGCTGCCGGCTGCTGAGATAGCTCAGGCAGGCCGCGAGATACCGGCCGTAGTCCAGCTTGGTGACGCCGCGGCTGCCAAAGCTCATGGACTTCGACACATCAAACAGGACTGAGAAGTTCGTGTTGGTGTCTGCCTCGAACTGTTTGACGTAGAACCGGTCGGTCCGCGCGAACAGCCGCCAATCGATACGCCGGATGTCGTCGCCAGGCATATATCCGCGGTGTTCGGCGAAGTCCACCGAGATACCGAGATACGGCGCCTTGTGGAGCCCGTTGATAAACCCCTCCACCACGAAGCGCGCCGCCAGCTCGAGGCTGCCGATACGCACCAGTACCTTCGGGTCGATGAAACGTGCGCCGGGCGATGCGGTGGCGGCGGTGGGCATGGCGGTAGACGAGATTGGTGACAGCGTTACATCTGGGAGGTCGGAACCGGCACGGCCTCGAGCAATTGGTCGACAATCTGATCGGAGGTAATGCCTTCCGATTCGGCGTGGAAATTGAGCAACACCCGGTGACGTAGCACGGGGTGGGCGAGCGCACGAATATCGTCAAAGCTGACGTGATAGCGCCCCTCGGTCAATGCCCGCGCCTTTCCTCCAAGAATCAAGTATTGGGCGGCGCGCACGCTGGCGCCATAAGAGACCCACTTGCTGAACTCGGGAGCACCGTCTCCCGTGAGCCGGCTGGTACGCACGATGCTCAGGGCGTAGCGCATGACCGCCTCAGATACCGGCACTCGCCGGACGAGACGCTGGAACTCGACCAGGTCGGCTCCGGTCACGGCGCGGTTGAACTCAGGCGCTACGTTGCCGGTTGTAGACCGCACCACCTCCAGTTCCTCATCTTCCGGTGGATGTTTGATAACGATGTGGAACATGAACCGGTCGAGCTGGGCCTCGGGCAACGGGTACGTGCCTTCGAGTTCGATGGGGTTCTGGGTGGCGAACACGAAGAAGGGCTCGTCGAGCGTGTAGGTGCGACCTTGCACGGTGACGCGATGTTCTTGCATCGCCTCAAGCAACGCCGACTGCGTCTTGGGCGGTGTTCGGTTGATTTCGTCCGCGAGCAGCACGTTGGTGAATACGGGACCGGGCGCGAAGACCATCTTCCGCCCACCGCTCTCCGCATCTTCCTGGATGATGTCGGTGCCAGTGATGTCGGATGGCATGAGGTCCGGCGTGAACTGGATCCGTGAGAACTTCAGGTCGAGCACCTGCGCCATCGTCTGGATGAGCAGGGTCTTGGCCAAGCCGGGCACGCCGATGATGAGGCTGTTGCCGCCGACGAAGAGCGTCAGCAGGGTTTCATTGATGACCTCTTGCTGACCGATGATTTTCTTGCGCAGCTCCACGAGAATCTGCTCGCGTCCCGCCTTCATGCGGTCGGCCAGGGCAATATCGTCCGGGTTGTTCAGGTCGGTCGGTTGTTCTGCGAATGAGTCCACGATTCCGCTCTCCTTGCCCGCAGCCAGGTCCATCAGGACCGGTTACTTACGTGGGGGGTGCCCCACACACTTCTCGGTCGCCCGCCGGGGCCTCAATGCCCACGGCTCAATATCAACGCACTCAATGTGTCATCGCGTACATGATGTAGTTCACGCCAAATTTGAATGACTCGTTCGAGATATCGATCGGGACCCATCCCGTCATCGAGAACTCCCACGCTTCACCGATGTCATTGTTGTGGTTCGCCACGACGATCAACCGGCCATTCGGGTCGTTGTCTTCGAAGAGCCCGAAGAAGATCGGTGTCTCTGGATATTGCGGCGGATAGTCCAGCGAGTCGATGTCGAAAAACGAGTGATAGACCGGCATCGACGCATCGAGCTGGATCCAATTCAGGTCGGGAAGCACCTGCTTCATTCGCGTTTCCAGGTTGTACCAGTGATCGTCCGCGTGGAAATCGTCGAAAATGAGGAACCCGCCCTTAAGCAGGTAGTTCCGGAGGCCCTCCTCCTCGGCCTCCGAGAGGGTCCAGTACCCCGGCTCCGACATGTACGCGAACGGGTACTTGAACAAGTTCGGGTCGTCGAGCATCAGAATCGTCCCGCCGTCCGCCCCGAGATACGGATCGACAAGGGTGACCTCATCGAGAATGCGCATCAAGTTCTGTTCGGCACGCGGATAGTCGTGCGACCAGGGCAAGTCCTGTCGGCCGAAAAACCCGCCGCCCGCATACCCGTCGGCATATCGGATACGTGCGAACACGAAGCGGCCGTCAAAGGTGGCCGGACCGGACACCGGCGGGGTGTCCGCGCGCATGGCGACAGCTGCCGCGGCGCCACCTGCCAGTACCCCGGCAAGCCCCAGTGCCGCCGTTAACCGTCGTGCGGTCGGTCCCATCTCGCTAGCGCGGCTCGGCCGCGTCTCCTTCCGCGCTGCGAATCTGACGTGTCTTGAGCGCCAGCGCCACAAGCAAGTTCTCCATTTCGGCGTCATAGCCGGCTGCATCGGTTCCGCCGCGCGTGGCCCGAAGTCCCTCGACTTGCTCTTGCAGCGCGAGACGCTCTTCATACAACGCGCGTATCGCCGGGTCGTCCGGCAACCCCGCCAGCCCCGATCCGTCGCCGGTGGTCAGAAACGACGTGCGTGCCATGGCGCCATCAGTGGTCAGTGGGTCCGGCTCGCGCGTGCCCTCCCCGTCACCATTGTCATCGAGCAGTGCATGCTCGGTCTGGAGACGTCCGTCCGCTTCGTAGGCTCGGGCCACCTGCACCACAGCGTATTCAAACGCCTCGAGCATTGACACACGTCCGTCCTTGTTCTGGTCGGATTCGTCCTCGCCATCAGCGAAGGCGTCCACGAAATACCCGCCGAACACCGTTTCGTTCCACTGGCCAGCGCTGCGGGTGGCGGTCATGACGGTGCGTCCCTCACCCGACAGCGCCTCTATGAATCCACCGCTCGAAGTGGCGGCGTTGACGAACGTGACCTGCTGCGTGGCCAGGGTGTCGAGGAGT
Organism: uncultured bacterium; assembly: GCA_963934795.1. Lineage (GTDB taxonomy): Bacteria > Acidobacteriota > Vicinamibacteria > Vicinamibacterales > UBA8438 > UBA8438. Next base: position 8,981 of record CAWWAF010000070.1, on the reverse strand, counting down.
ACGGCGTAGTCCTGCGCCGTCAGATCGCGACCAGGAAGATTGAAACGCGACTCGCCGCTATTGTGGCTCCCATGTCCAATCAGCAACACTAGGACATGGTCGTTCGGCTCGGCCCGTTCTGCGATGTCGGCAAACGCCTGCTCGACGTTCTCCTGGGTTGACCGCCCATCGATTCGCTCGGGATCAAGCTCCACCTTCTCCGCCAGGTAGGCGACCTGCTGCGCCGGTACTTCGTAGCGTTCGATAGCGGTGTCAATGAGGGTGGTCGCCCACTCGGAGAACTGCTCGGCGTAGGCCGGATCACCGCTCAACCCGGTGAGGACGAGGATGTGAGTCTGCTGCGCCGCCACCCGGCTCGGGCTCGCCAGCAGCGCCGTGGCGGCGACGGCGACAGCGAAGCCCGTCGCCGTCCGACCCGCGATAGCCGAATGCATCATGCCAACCCCCGCGACCGCCGGTAGCCCCACTCTCCGAGGACAAGCGTCAGAAACAGGAGCAAGAAGACCGGCATGTCCCAGAGATCGCGCTCTTCGACGACCGTTACGCCACCGCCCACGGTCTGGATGTCGTCGACGAGGGAATCCACCGTGTCGGCGGTATAGAACCGACCGCCGGTCTCTTCCGCGACGCGCTCGAGGAGCGGCGCCTGCATGGTCGAATCGTAGTACTCGGTGTCGCTTGGGGCGACGCGTACGTAGGCGGTGTCGCTGCCCAACAACTCGCCGTCACTCGTGGCCTCCATCCTTACCTCGTACAACCCTTCCTTGCGGGGCACAAAGCTGGAGGCGTACTCGCCGTCACGATCGGCGGTCCAGTCCATCGGAACTTCGATGAGCTCCTCGTCGGGATCGGTGATCCACGCCGAGACCTGACTGTTGTTGATTTCTTCGTAGTTGGCGTCGTCGACCTCGGCCCGTAGAGCCAGTGGCTCGTCGAGCTCGACCTGGTCCGTGGGTAAGTCAGCGACCACCTGATCCGGCACCCCGTCCACCATCCACCGCATCAAGCGTCGCCACAGGGTCTCGTGCGTCTGGTCATCAACCGCGATGTCGGCGTGCATCTGCCACATCCAGGAATCCTGCACTGGGAAGGCCAGGGTCTTGCCGGCACCGTAGCGCTGGAACGCGAGTACCACCAACGACCCATCGCCACTTTCCAGGAGCGTGGTCGCACCGGGCTTGATTTCGCTGATCCGGTTCACCATCGTGATCGGAGGCAGTTCGAGCCACCGAGCCCCGGAGGCCTCCTCGGTGTCGGCGATCTGGGTGGCGGGGTGGGTCGCTCCGGCCCGGGTCGGACGGACACTGGTCTCAACGAAGAACCCGTCCTCGCCGTCACCCGCGGTGTCGTTCAGCATCACCGGCAGCACGTCGGCCACCGGCGTCCCCGCATAGCCGCCCTCTGCGTAGGCCCGTTGCCCACCGAGCATCAGTAGGCTGCCGCCGCGTTCGCTGACAAAGTCGGCGATCATTCGGAGCTGGTCGGGGGTGAAGTAGTTCGCCTCGATGCTGCCCAGGACAATGGCGCGGTATTTGAACAGTTCTTCACGGGTCCGGGGGAATCCGCCGATCAGATCTTGCGCGTCCTCGACGCCGATCCGCATGAATTTGTTTTCGGCGGTGCGCTGCAGCGTGGCCACCTGCAGATTCTCGTCGTCCTCCACGGCGCGTCTGATGAATTTGAGTTCCCAGCGTGGCTCGCCCTCGAAATAGAGGATCTTCTCGCGTGTGTCTTCGACGACGACCAGCGCGTTCCGCTCGTTGTTCTGGGTGACCATCTCGTCCGGGCGTGGGGCCACCCGGAAACTGAACAGACGCGCACCAGCGTCCGATGCCGTGAACCGGACTCGTACGGTGGCCGGCTCGCCGTCGGCGGGAAGTGTGACCTCCTGGTCGGCGACGATCCTGCCCTCGTCTTCCACCTGGACGCTGACGGTCTCGCCCGCATAGCCGTTTTGCGTCAGCAGGACGTCGACGACCAATGCGGCACCCTTCAAGATCGACCGCGGCGTATCCACTCGGCTGAGCTGAATGTCGCGGCTGTAGGTCTCACGGCCCAAGCCGACTGTGAAGACCGGAACACCCGCCGCCTCAAGCGGGACCAGCGCATCGGACAACTCGGCACCGGCGTTGTCTGCGCCGTCCGTGACCACCACCATTCCCGAGAGCGGCACGCCAGCCAGTTCCTCGTGTGCACGGGTGAGAGCCTGTCCCAGGTGGGTTCGCGTGCCGTCGAACGTCAGGTCGTCGACGGACGTGATGCGGTTGGTCGAAGAGGAGAAGCTGAACAGTCGCAGCGCGAAACGATCCGCCAGCGCCGCGAGCAGCGGGCTCTCCTCGCCGCCGAATTGCTGGGCTATGAAGTCGGCGCGGGACTCTCCGTCGCGGTCAGCGATCTCCATGCTGCGCGAGTCGTCGATCAAGACACCGAGGAAGTTCTGCTGGGCCACCACTTGTGACAGGACCAACACCGGTCGGAAGAGACAGAGCAGCAGCACCGCCAGGATGGTGAGGCGTAGACCGGTCAGCACAGCGCGATCGATCGGCCGCGTGTTCGCTCGGACCCGTCGATACGTACGGAACGTGACGACGCCGATTGCGACGATCGCCACCGCCGCCACGAACGTAGCCACGGTCGGGCGGAAGGCGAGCGTGCCTTCGCCGAAGACGATCGGACGGTACTTGAAGAAAAACTCGAACACCGATTCGAACATTGCGACAGACGCGATCGGGCCGTCTGGCATTCACCGCGCGTGGGTCACGTGACCCGCGCGGCAGCGCCGCGGCCCGTCTCCTCTTCTAGTGACTCATCGCGTAAACGATGATGTTGACGGTCATTTCTATAGCGTACGTCGAATACCTCAATGGATAGTATGGGCTTTCGGCCCACTCCCATGCATCCCCGATGTCCGTGTTCCAGTTGATGACGACCATCAACCGGCCGGTTTGGTCGAAAATCCCCTTGACCTGTGCATCGTACCCGTCCCGTTCCCACGTCGGTCCCCCCTGCGCGTTGTTGATAGAGGGAACCTGGACGATCTCCTTGATGTTATAGACGGTGTTGAAGATCGGATGGTTGAGCGGAAGATCGACAATCTGGTATTCGGGCAACACGCGTTTGATTTCGGCCTCGAAGTTCTGCCACTCGTACGTGCCCCAGAAATCGTCGATCATCAGGAAGCCACCGGCCAGCAGATACTCGCGCAGACCCGTGACCTCAGCCGGCGTCATATACATGTTTCCGACCTCGAGCGCGTAGAGGAACGGGAACCGGCGTATGGCGGGATCGTCGAGCTGGATCGCGTTCTCCATCTCGTAGGCGTCCATGTCGACGAGACGGTCAAGGATGGTCAGAAACTGGCGATCGGCTTTTGGAAAATCGGTGGCCCACGAGGCCCAGCGGCGGCCACCGCCGTTGTAGATGGCCCTCGTGAAGAAGAACTCGCGAGCGTTCGCGCTCGGTCTCTTGAGGGTCGGACGCAGGTCCTCGCGTCTGAAGAGGGGACGTCCCTGGCCGGCGGCAGGAGCGGCGGCCCGCGAGACGAGCGGCGTGTCTACGGTCGGCGCGGTCGGTGCGTTTGGCCATGGCGCGGCCCATCCGGCACCGATGAGTGCCGTCGCGATCAGACCCGCGCGGACGAAGACACGTGGCCGCAAGCAACTGCCCCCAGGGACCTGGCCCGTCGGTGGACCGGAAGATTACCCGGTGCAGTCGAGGGCCGTTCTATTCCGCCAGCCGATGTTGCTTCGTGCTCGAAACTACCTGTATTTACGGGCCGACCCGCCGCAGCGGCGGTGGAGACGGTTCCGGCAGCATAGCACAGGGCTGAGCGTCCACTACCGCTTCGTAAAGACGGTCGACGAACGCGGATCCGGACCACCAGACCACTGTTTTCGTATCGACGATCGGCACGCCGTGGCGTCGTGGTACGCCACCTCAATTGTGCAAAATTGGTCGTTGTGAGGAGGCAGTCAACGCCACGCCATCATCGACTAGGTCCGACGTGCAGCGGCTCTAGGGGAGAGCAAGCGGGATGAGTTCTGGGGCACTCTGGCCGCCGACGGTGAGCGCAAGGTACTGCACGTTGTCGAGCATGGATGTCATTGGGGCGGCCTGCGCATGTGCGTTCTATCCCTCTACCGGAACAAACTGGACTTCAAACATCTTCGGCCACCATTTGCCGGTGATGTAAAAGGTGTCGGCGTCCGGGTTGTACGCGATCCCGTTGAGCACCTCGGATCCGACCAGGTCGTCACCCTGCAGCAAGCCGGCGGCGTCGATGACGTCCGTCACACGTCCGTTCTCAGGGTCGATCCGAACCAGGAAATCGTCTTCCCAGACGTTGGCGTACACCGCCCCGTCGACGCATTCGAGCTCATTCAGTTTGGGAAGCGGCTGGCCGCGGAGCGTGACCCGCTGCTCGCCCATCGGTTCAAACGTGACCGGGTCCCGAAATGTCAGCCGGTCGCTACCATCACTCATCACGAGGCGGTCCCCGTCCAAGCACAGGCCCCAACCCTCTCCACGATATCGGTAGGTGTCCAAGGCTTCGAAGGAACCACGGTCGAAGGTGAACGCACGCTCCGCACGCCAGGTCAGCATGATCAGGCGCTCGTCGACCAGCGCCAGGCCCTCGCCGAAGTACTGCTGAGCAATGTCGATGCGCTGGAGTACCTCGCCCGTCTGCGGATCCAGTCGACGCAGCGTCGAATCGCCGATACGGCCGGTACTCTCAAAAAGTTGGTCGTTCCACCACACGAGGCCCTGCGTATACGCGTCTCGCTCGTGCGAGAACTCGCGCAACACCTCGACCCGCAGCGTCCGTACGTCAGGTCCGGTCGACGCCGTCGTGGCCGACGCCGGGACGGCGGTTGGCGCGGCTTCGGAGGGGGGAGCCGATCGTGAGGCCTGAAACACCCCGACCAAGGCCAGTACGACGACGACAACCGCGATGATCCATCCGCGCGAGGCGCCTCGACCGGTCGAGGTCGGCGCGGTGCGTCCGGTCGGCTTCTTGCGCTTTTTGTGACCCACAGTGTGTTCTGCCTGCTCGATACGTGCCAGTCTTGCGAAGTATACGCTTCGTCTCTCGGCTTCAGATCCGCATCAACACGGATCGGGTCGGCTCTCCGGTGGCGTGCGCGACCATCTGCGCGTAGAGCTGAACTTGACGCTGGTACACGTCTAGCGTCCGGCTCAGCTCTCGATCGGTCTTGAAATCGACGATCACCCAGGTGCCCTCCTGCTTGAATGCCAGGTCGACGACGCCTTCGATCACGAGGCCATCATCTTGCCGCATCGTGACCGGTGTCTCCCGACGGCAATCACCCGCTTCAGCCGCCTGACGGGCCGCGGCGAAGAGGGGATGCTTCAGGGCTGAGGCCACCAACCCGGCGGCTGCAGACACCTCGGTGTCATCAGCCCCGAGAAGACGTCCCTCGAGCACGGCGACCGCACGCACCTGGCCGGTGTCGGCGTCGAGAGGGGTAACAGCCAGCACGGCGTGGACCAGGGCGCCGAAGCGACGTCCGGTCGGGCGCTCGGGCTCCACGGACGGTTTGGCCCCTGCGATCTGGGCGAGTTCCACCACATCCACTGCGGTCGCACCCGGCGGCGGTGGTTCGCCGTCAGCAACAAGACGCATGGCCCACTCTGTGACCGTGCGCACCCGCAGACTGGGGACTTCGGCCTCGATGACGGTGCGGTCCCGCTGCTCACGCCACGCGCGATAGCGGGTGAGATCTTCCTCGACCACCGCGGGGGGCGTCTCTTTCGACAGGAGCTCTGCCTGGCGGATGCCAAATCTCGCTTCGACACCCAACCGGAGGGTCGGCGAATTGGGGTCCCACCAGACGACCGTGTAGCCGTCTGGCGTTGCCGCAGCCGACTCGTGCGTCAACTCCGTCTCGTCCGCCTGGACAGCGGCATCTTCATCGGTCGAGGCAGGCGATCGGCCTTGAAAAGGCAGCACCTTTGCTCGGCCGGTCACCTCGGGATTGAATGTGTAGAGGCCGGGTGCCACTGTGTCGGACCGCGCCGGGTCACCGTCAGGCCGGTCGACGACGCTGTCTCGCCCGAAGGCCGGGCAGCCGAACGCGGTTGCCGGTTCGCGCCGTTCCGCGACCGGTGGATAGATTGCCTCATCGAGCGGGCCCAGCCACCCGTTTTGGTATGGACCGTCGCCGACGGCCGGAACCACCAGCAGGTCCCTGGCGCGGGTGGCCGCGACGTACGCGAGGCGCACCCCCTCCTGGCGGTCGCGGTCGACTTCGATGTCTTCGTGATCCAGAAGGTCGAGCGGCGGCCAGCCGGCCAGTCGCAGCGCGCACAGACGCCGGTCCGGATCGAGGAAGCGCCCGGCCGTCTTTCGGTGCAGTTTGCAGGTGGGGTCGGCCAGAATCACCACGGGAAACTCGAGTCCCTTGGCGCGGTGCACCGTCATGAGGCGAACCCCGTCGCTGCCTTCCTCGAGAATCGGCGCTTCCCCACCCTGGCGGGCCAGGGCGTCGTCCTCGAGTTGTTCGACGAAACCGCGAAACGACAGCCCTCCGCCGGCCTCATAGCGACGCGCCATTTCGGCGATTTGCATCACGTTGGCCAGCGCTTGCTCGCCGCCCGGTCGCATCACGAAACCAGCGTGGGCGCGGGTCGCTTCGAGCAGTCGGCCGATGGTCTCCGCCACCGGGACCTCATTCCGTTGGCTGTGCGCCCGTCGCAGGACGTCCAACGCCTCGCGGATCGGACCGAAGCGGACGCGAGTCGCTTCCAGCTCGGCGTCCGCAGGTCCTGTCCCGTCGTGGCCTCGCCTGAGCACGTCGGGGATCCGAAATGGGTGGAGCCGACGGAACCGCTGGTGGTATTCCAACAAGGCCGCGTCCTCGATAGAGAACAACGAGCCGCGCAGCGTGGCGAACACCGAGAGCTCATCGTCCGGGTACTCGACGGCCGAGAGGGCGGCCCGCATGGTGGTGACCTCCTCCCGGTCGTGGAAGGTCCGGCCGCCAATAAGCAGATGCGGGACTTCCCGTGCCTCGAGCGCGGTCACGTAGCCACGGGTCACATCGGTGCCAAAGCTCTCGAAGCGGCGAAAGAGCAGGCAGACGTGACGGGCCGCGATCGGGACTCGCACCGATGCCGGTCCGGCTCCAGCGCCTGCGTCCACCTGCTCGGTCGGCACTCGCTCCGACACCGTCCAGCCGCTCTCGTTGACGAGCCAGCTGACGAACGCTCCGACCGCATCAGGCAGGGACCGTTCGATGGCGGATGCGGCCAGACGCCGCACGCCGTACGGATGAGGAACCGGAAGCACCACCACGCTCGGTTGTGCCGTCGCCTCATCACGATGTGGCGACAACGGCACATAGGCCGTCTGGGGTGAGTCTGCTTGAGCCGACCGCCCGGACATCAACGGCGCAAAGGCATGATTGACCAGGCGCTGAATCGAGGGCACTGCCCGGAAACTGGTGGTTAGCGCGAGCGAGGGAATGCCACGATCGGCAAGCTGTGTCTTGACTTGCTCGTAGACACCGACGTCTGCACGTCGGAATCGGTAGATCGACTGTTTCGGGTCGCCGACGATGAAGAGTTTTCCCGGGGTCGGCCGGACACGGCGCCAGTCCTGCTCGGCCGGGTCGTCCGCCGCAAGCAACAGCAGGATCTCGGCCTGCAACGGGTCCGTATCTTGGAACTCGTCGACAAAAATACGCGTAAAGCGACGTTGAAAGTCCGACCGAACCGACTCATGATCGCGCACCAGGTCTCGCGCCTGCAGGAGCAGGTCCACAAAGTCCAGTCGCCCCGCTTCCTGTTTGAGGTCGGCGTAGGCGGCGATCGGGGCCCAGAGTTCTGTCTGTAGCAACGCGGCCAGATCGGCGTCTGCAACGCGGCGGAAATTCTGGAGCACCTCAGCGATCTTGCGGTGCTGTTCCAACACTGACGCCCGGGTGATGCCCTCGCCATAGTTGGTCCCCGACCCGGGACGCGGACGTGCGAGGTTGCGGTTCGCCGCCAGTTCCACGAGTGCGGCTTCGATGCCGTCGTAGTCGCGTCGACGGGGCCGAAGTTCGTCATGGGTCTGGATGGCCCGCGCCGCCAGCAGGGCCGGTCGTACATCGAGATACAGCGGGTCGCGTCGGCGGTTCGACACGCGATCGACGAGCTCGGCGAAATCGATCAAATGCGCGACGATCTGGTCGATGATCACCTTTCGCTCGAACGTCTCCCGACGCCAAGGGGTGGGGAAGTCGCGCCACGCGCTCAGATCCGCTGCCGCCTTCCTGAGCCGTTCCGTCGGCCGTTGCTTGTCATCCGGTTCGCCAAACCCACCGGCCGTGCGCCGGCGCAGAGCCCGTCTCACACCCTCCGGCGGATCGGCCAGCGCGCGCTGCAGCCACCCGTCGAACGCCTGGCCGAAGGTATGCGCGGCTCCCTCGGCCAGCACGTCGAACTGCGGATCGACTCCCGCTTCCACCGGACGTTCATGCAGCAGGTCGGCGCAGAACCCGTGGATGGTGCTGACCTGCGCTTCTTCGAGGTGCGCGATCGCGTGTTCGATGTTGATGAGGGACCAGTTTGTGTCGGTCCGTGCGGTGAGCCCGGCCCCTCCGTCGCCGAGGTCCTGCCTCGCTTGTTCGAGCCCCGCCCGGAGTCGTAGCTTCAGCTCGCCGGCTGCCTTCTCGGTGAAGGTGACGGCAAGCATCTGGTCGACGCGCGCCTTGCCGGTTGCGAGCACGTTCACGATGCGCGCGACAAGTTCTGTCGTCTTCCCGGTGCCGGCCGCCGCTTCGACGAGCAGCGACTCGTCGAGCGAATGGCGAATGCGTTCACGTTCGGCCGCGTCGACGAGTGGTCTAGTCATTATTTAGACGGGGCGCTGCCCCGAGCCCCGCGCGGCCGCTCCGCGGGGGCCCCGAATGCCCCGCTCCGCGTCCGCGGGCGCGCATTGTCGCGCGCCGTTTGCCCCGCGTTTGCCCCGCGTTTGC
>CAWWAF010000069.1:0-20130 GCA_963934795.1 uncultured bacterium | reverse complement strand
GGAGACTGCACCAGCTACTTGAAGCGGCCCGGCAGATCGGTGACTTCACGCGTGCCCGTCGACGGTGTGGTCGTGCTCACTTCATCTCCCGACTACTCTGTGCGTACGCATCCTGAGCCGCTCATCGTAACAGCCGGCTCCGACGCACGACCTCTGGCCGCGATGCCTTCCATACTATCGGCCGCAGCAGCGCCCTGGCATCGGTTTGATGACCTCGGTTGACCGGTTTTTGATGGCTCGGCTACGATCTCGCCCAAGGTGTCAGTCATTTCGCCGCAATCGCATCCCACCTATTCGGTCACGAAGAGCATCGAGTTCTGCTATGGACATCGGTTGCTCGACCACGACGGCCCGTGCCGGCACCTGCACGGACACAACGGGCTCGTGGAGGTCGAAGTACGCGCCGCGTCGCTCGATGAGCGTGCAATGGTGTGTGACTTTGCCGAGATCAAACGAATCGTGAAGGGCTGGCTCGATCGCGAGCTGGACCATCGGATGATCCTCCGACGAGACGATCCGCTGGTGGCGCCGCTCCAGGCGGCCGGGGAACCGCTGTATCTCGTTGAGGACAATCCCACCGCAGAGTGCATTGCCCGTCACATCTTCGAGCACGCCAGCGCCGCTGGTCTGCCCGTCGCGCGCGTCACGATGTGGGAGACGCCCACGTCCTCCGCGACCTATTCCTGCCCAAGCCCCTGAGCCCGCCGCTACGACGATTCCTGCACGAGGACCTTTGACGCCGCCTGGGTGCCAATCGTGATCTGGCGGCCGCTCGCGGTCCGCAATTGCACGCTGTCGGCCGCCGAGTCCCGCGCCTCTACCTCGAGTGCATGGCCCGGCTTGAGGTCCTGCTTCTCGAGGAATCTGAGAAAGCTGGCGTCCTGGTCCGTGACACGAGTCACGGTGACCGTCACGCTCAGCGGGCAGCTCAGGAGGGAGCCATAGTCCGGCGCGGCGATGGTGCCGTCAGCGGCCGGAATCGGGTCGCCATGCGGATCCACCGAGGGATGCCCCAGCATGGCGTCCATCCGCTCGACCAGCCGGTCCGAGACGACGTGCTCGAGCTGTTCCGCGTCCTCGTGGACCTCGGCCCAGCTCATCCCCATCACCTCTACCAAAAACTGCTCGATGAGGCGGTGCCGGCGGAGCACCAAGGCGGCGAGCTTGGCTCCCGCTGACGAGAGCCGCACTCCGACGTACGGCTCGTAGTCGACCAGCCCAGATTCGGCCAGCGCCTTCACCATGGTGGTGGCGGTGCCGGGGGCGACCCCCACGGAGGTGGCGAGCTGGCCCATCGGAACCAGCGTCTTGCCCGTCCGTGAGGACTCAGCCTGATACAGCGCTTTCAAGTAGTTCTCGACGGTGCTGGATGGAAGCATGGTGACTGCGCTCGTTGACTTTTATAGCGACTCAGCTTTATATTTTGAGTTGTCAAAACTAAACTGTCAATGACTCAAACCAGAAATCCTGGCGTTGCCCAAAGCAGACCCTGGTCGCGCCGCGCCTGGCTGCGTATGGCCGGGCTTGGCTCGCTGACCGGCGGTGTCGCCGCCGCGCAGGGCGCCGTCGGTGGCCAAGTGGTTCCCGCCATGGCCACCATGCCAGATCACCTCGGGAGCGCGATGGGTCCTGTGGGCCGCGTCTCGACTGACTCGTTCGACCCGACCCGCTTCTTGCGTGCGTGGAATTTTTCGGACCTCCCGCCCGACGAGCGGGCGCGAGTCTACCGTGAAACCCCCCGTTCGGACGGCACCATGCTGCGCGAGTATGAGTTGTTCGCGGTGGACCGAGACATCGAGATCGCGCCAGGTGTGTTCTTTCCGGCCTGGACATACAACGGCCAGGTGCCGGGGCCCACCATCAGGGCGACCGCTGGAGACCATCTCCGGATCAATTTCACGAACCAGGGATCGCACCCGCACACGCTGCATTTTCACGGCTGGCACCGGCCCGACATGGACGGGTCGCTGCCCGCGCATCAGGTGTTGCCCGGCGAGAGCTTTCTCTACGAGTTCGACGCGGACCCGTTCGGCGTGCACCTGTATCACTGCCACGCGAATCCGCTGAAGCGGCATGTTCACAAGGGCCTCTATGGGGCCTTCATTATCGACCCTCCGGCCACGTCGGCGCGGCCGCCAGCCGACGAATTGGTGATGGTGCTGAACGCGTTCGACACCAATTTCGACGCTGAGAACGAGGTGTATGCGGCCAACACCGTGGCCAGCTTCTATGTGCAGGAACCGATTCGCGTGCAGGTGGGACAGCTGGTGCGCATGTATGTGGTCAACCTGACGGAGTTCGACCTCATCAACAGCATGCACCTGCACGGCATGTTCTTTGACGTCTTTCGCACCGGCACCTCGATGACCACGTCCGAGTCCACCGACACGATCATGCTGTGCCAGGGCGAGCGCGCGATTCTGGAAACGACGTTCCGTTATCCCGGTGATTTCATGTTCCACGCCCATCAGAGCGAGTTTGCTGAGCTTGGCTGGATGGGCCTGTTTCGGGCCGAGGCGCCCAGTGCCGGCTGAAGTGGGCGCTAGTGGTCGTCCCATACAGGGCCCTCTGCTCTGGGTCCTCGGTGTGCTGCCGCTGGTCCTTCTCGGCGGATTGCTGGGCCTGATGCTGTGGTCCGGCCCGGCAGACGCGCTACGAGGCGAGGAGTATCCGCCGGTCGAGGACCTGGTATTTCAGCGGGTCGAGCTTGGGCCGGACGGCATTGTCGCGACGGTGTTCAACGATGGACCGGACGCCGTGACCATTGCCCAGGTGCAGGTGGACGACGCGTTTTGGGGATTTTCGGCTGAGTCCGGAACTACGCTGGCCCATCTCGGGCGCACGATCCTGACGATCCCCTATCCCTGGGTGCAGGGGGATACCCACGTCGTCCGGGTCGTGACGTCCACGGGGGTCACCGTGGACCACGAGGTGACTGTTGCGGTCGAGACGCCACGGGCGGATGCCCGGTTCCTCGGCATCTTCGCGTTGATCGGGCTGTACGTCGGGGTGATCCCGGTGGCCATCGGACTGCTCTGGCTGCCATGGGTTTCGAGGACGGGACGGAACGGTCTGGACTTTTTGCTGGCACTGACGGTCGGCCTGTTGCTGTTTCTGCTCATCGAGGCAGGCCACGACGGGCTGGCAGCGGCGGCGCTGGCGCCCGGCTCGTTCCAGGGTGTCGCGCTGTTCGTCTTTGGTGCACTCGCCGCATTCGTCGGTCTCGAGATGGTTGGGGCCTGGCTGCGCGGTCGCCGGGCAAGCACTGGTGAGCCGGCGAGTCGCGGGTGGATCCTCGCCGTGATGGTGGCGACCGGGATCGGCCTGCACAACTTTGGGGAGGGGTTGGCCATCGGCGCCGCTTTCTCGCTGGGGGAGGCGTCGCTGGGCACCGTATTGATCGTGGGCTTCACGCTGCACAACACCACGGAGGGCTTGGCGATTGTCGCGCCGCTCGCACACGAGCGCGTTCGGCTCGGACAGCTCGTTCGCCTTGGTCTGTTGGGCGGCGGGCCCACCATCGTCGGCGCCTGGATCGGTGGCTTGGTCTATTCACCGATCTGGTCGGTGCTCTGCCTCGCATTGGGGGCTGGTGCCATCGCGCAGGTGATTGTCCAGCTGTCTCGCCAGATGGTGGGCACCGGCTCTATAGCCCGGTATGTGGCGACACCGACGGTGGCGAGTGGTCTCTTCGCGGGCGTGGCGGTGATGTATGTCACCGGACTGATTGTCGGCTGAGCGAACTGAGCTAATGACGAACCATGAGGATACGCGCATGAGAGCAACTGAACGCGCTAGACGGAGGCACGGCACCCGGGGGGCGGTCGCGGCGGTGCTCGTGGCCGCGGTGGGCCTGCTGTGCGTCGTGCTGCTGCTGCCGTTGACCGCCAGCACCACGGATTCAGCGAGAGAGATCACACTTGTCACCCGCAACATGGCGTTCTATCTGGAGGGCGGCACGGAGCCCAATCCGACCATCCGGGTCCGGGCCGGCGAAGAGGTGCGGTTCACGGTGCTGAACCGTGACCCCGGCTTTGCACATAATTTTGTCGTTGACGCGTGGGACCTCGAAACTCCGTTCATTGAGACGGAGGCGTCGACGACCGTCGTGGTCCGCGCCCCCGCGCGACCCGGGCGGCGAGAGTATGTCTGCACGCCGCACGGTAAGATGATGCGCGGGGTCATCGAGGTGGTAGGCGGCGACTGACCTAGACGTTTTCCGGTATCCTGCCTGTCGTTGTCACCCCGTCTGATGGAACTCGATACGACCAACTGGTCCGGTGAGGGGGCTTTTACCCAGGCCTTGCTTGACGTCTTGGGCACGGTGGAACAGGTCGCCCTGCTCCGCGTCGAGGATGCGACTTCCTCGCGGTCGGACGTCGAGTTCAACTTCATCAGCAACGAGCTGTTCGTGCAGTTCGGTACCCGCGAACGACGGGTCCGTGCCAAGATGTTGGGGATTATTCCGGTCACCCGCACCGTCACAGAACCGGTGATGACGGTGACTGATCTCGAGCGAGCGATGTGCGAGATGGACGGGGTGGGCCCGCCCGATTACGCCGACGACGGCATGTTGCAATACTTACGAACGGAGCGCATTGTGCCGCCGTATCAGACCCGCGGGTACAAGCTCGTCGAACTGGTCAGGATTTACGAGGCCGGCTCCGAGTCGCGCGAGGCACCGACCGATGTCTGAAATGTCCGACGTGAGCCGGCGTGTGCGTGCGGCGATTGAACAGGCTACATTGGACTCCGCCGATCGTCGCGCGCGAGTCGAGCGTGACGGCGATCAGGCGCGCGCATTCCTCGAATCCACCGCGGTGCCGGTTTTACGCCAGTTCGCGGCCGTGCTCAAGTCAGAAGGCTTTCTCTTTCGCCTGTCCACGCCGGCCGGTGCTGTCAGGTTGGCGTCGGAGTCTCGCCACGACGACTTTATCGACTTCGCCGTCGACACCAGCCGGGACCCGGTGACGATCTCGACCACCGTGAGCCATATTCGCGGGAAGCGTGTGGACACCACCGAACAACCCCTGCGGCCTGGGGTTGAGATCGATCGACTCACGGATGAAGACGTGCTCGAATTTCTGATCGGCACGATCCCAATCTTCGTCGTGCGCTAATGTCCCGAGGTGTAATTCCACCTTGGTGAACCGCGGGCGTGGTGTCTGACCACCCTGACGATGCGGGTCCGACGCCAGGTCCGTGGTCCGACCGCGGCCAGGGTGGTGCGCCTACGGGATGCTGAACTGGACCGTTGCGACCGTACTCAGTCCTCCCAGGTCGAGTGTCGTTCCGGCGAAGACTGGCGCCGTGAGCCGGGCGTCCCGGGCCCGGTAGCGCACCTCGCCCCCAATGCTGATAGCTGGACCGACTGGGACACGCGCACCGCCAAAGACCACTGGTCCCAGGGTAATGCCCTGGTCTATGACACTGGACTGGCTGGAGAACATTCCAGAGCTGAGGACTCTCTCCTCGGTGTAGCGCCAGAAGTGGATCATGGCCCCGCCGCCCACATACGGTTGCACGCGGGCGTTGCGAGTCAACGGAAAGAAGCGCGCGGTAATCGGCACCGAGATCGTGCGAACGGTCATGTCCTGCGCGAGGGCGACGTCTGGTGCGGGTACGGTAACCGGCTGCGTGCCGGACACCGTTTTCTGGTAGAACTCCAGGCCGGCCCCAGCCTCCAGATACTCGCTGACAGCCAGCATCCACTCTCCACCCACGACGACGTTGCTGAAGTCGCCGATGTCGAACGTCTGGAACTGTCTGTTGGCCTTGATCACGTCGGAGGGTGACCGGCCGTCTTCCGAGGCCGCCGAAAAGCTCCCGAGGCTCACCCCGATGACCTGCTGCGCGTCGGCAAAGCCTGGAATGGCCAGCGCGGCGAGCAAGAGGGCGAGGTGCCATCCACTGAACCGGGTGCCGTGCCGAACGCTACGTCTGAAGCGCATTAGATGACCTTTGCCTGTGCAAGCGCAGCGATCCCCGCCGCGTCGTATCCCAGTTCTCCGAGTATCGACGAGTTGTGCTCACCAAGGACCGGCGGCGGCGTACGCACGCTGCCGGGTGTGCTGCCCATCTTGACCGGGACCCCCATGACGCTGATCCCGCCCGCCACGGGGTGGGTCATCGGGAGCACCATCATCCGCTCGATGAGCTGCGGGTCTGCGAGTACTTCGGCCAGGTCTCTGACGGCCCCGCACGGGACCCCGGCGGTCTTCAAGGCGTCGAGCCAGACGGCCCTGGATCGAGTGCGGAGGCGTTCCGCCAACAACGGCCGTAGCGCGTCTTGATTTTCGACCCGAGCCTTGTTGGTCGCGAACCGTTCTTCCTCGGCAATGGCCGGCGCTTCGATCACCGCACAGAACTTCACGAACAACGAGTCGTTGCCGCAGGCGACGACGACGTCGCCATCCGAGGCGGTGAAGGTCTCGTATGGGACGATCGTGGGGTGCTGGTTGCCCAACCGCGGCGGGGCCTGCCCGGTCGCGAAGCAGATGCCGGCTTGATACGTGAGCAGCGCGGCGACCGAGTCGAGCATCCCGACATCGATGAACTGCCCCTGACCCATGCGTTCGCGGGCGAGCAGGCCCATTGCCACGCCGTAGGCGGCGAACATCCCCGACACGATATCTGCGATGGCCACGCCCAGACGATACGGCGTGCCGCCGTCTGGTCCGGTGATACTCATGAGCCCACCTTCGCCCTGCATCACCGCGTCATACCCGGGTTCGGACCGACGAGGTCCGGTCTGGCCGAAACCCGAGATTGAGCAGTAGACGAGGCGCGGATGCAACGCCGACACCGCGTCATACCCGAGCCCCTGTCGCTCGAGCGTACCCGGTCGAAAATTCTCGACCAGGACATCTGCGCTGGCGATGAGCTTGTCGAGGACCCGTCGTCCCTCGGGCTGCTTGAAGTTGAGCGTGAGGCTCTCTTTATTCCGGTTGACGCTGAGAAAGTAGGAGCTCTCGCCGTTCTGGAACGGTGGCCCCCAGCCCCGCGTGTCGTCGCCCTTGCCCGGTTGCTCCACCTTGATGACCCGGGCGCCCATGTCCGCCAGCATCATCGTGCAGTACGGGCCAGACAGGACCCGCGTCATATCAAGCACCGTGAGCCCGGACAGCGGGCCCTGCGGCGTCGTGGATGTCGGACTGGTCTCGCTCATCGCTGTGTCTCTCCGTCTGCGGGTATGGTGGTGTGCGCGGTTATGGGATCAGGGTTGGGATGCCAGTGCTCGTCCGAGTCGTTCCAGACCTTCGCTCAACAGTGCCGATTCGCCGCCGATCCCCAAGCGCAGATAGTAGTCCAGGTCAAAGTGGCTGCCTGGGACGACGAGCACGTCGTGCTCCGCGCGAAGTGCGTCGGCCAGCGCGGTCGAGCGCTGCCTGCCTGCATAGCGTACCAGGGTGACGCCGCCGGCTTCCGGCGGAATCTGGTGCACCCCGGGCTGCGTGGACGCCCAGGCTGCGACGGTGGCCTGATTCTGGCTGAGGATTCGGCGCGCGCGCTGCAGGAGAAAGCCCCGTCGGGTCGGGGCAAGCGCCGCTTGGGCCAACCGGTCGCTGATCGCACCGGGCGCGATCGACGTGTAGTCCCGTCGACCCCACAGGTGCTCGATCATGTCGGACGGACCTGCGACCCAGCCGACGCGGAGCCCGGGGAGTCCGTAGACCTTCGAGAGCCCTGCCGTGATGAGTACCCGGTCATGCCGCCCCCACGCCGACGGCGTGTCGCGGCCATCGAGCTCCGCGCCACGATAGATTTCATCCGCGAGGATCCAACACCCGTGTCGGGCGGCAATGTCGCAGAGGCCGGTCACCTCGGCCTCGGTCAGGCGGCTTCCGGTCGGGTTGTTGGGATTGCAGACCACGATGAGTCGAGTGCGGTCGGTCACGGCCTCACGGACGGCGTCGAGGTCCAGGGACCATCGGGTGGCGTCGGCGCGCAACCAGACCTCGCGCACGTCGGCGCCGAAGGCCCGGGCCAACCCCGGAGTCTGCATGTAGTTGGGCTGGATACTGACCACCTGGTCGCCTGGTGCAATCAACTGCCAGCAGGCGATGAAGTTGGCTTCCGAGCCGCCGTTGGTAACCAGAATGTCGGTACGCGTGGCGCCTGGATAGAACGTCGCGATGCGGTCGCGTAGTTCGATGGTGCCGTTCGTCTGCGAGTACCCGAGCCGCTGCTCCAGCAGGGGCTCCAGGTCATCGGGACCGAGCAAGTCGCGGAGCCGCAACGGGTGTACTCCGCTCTCCGACAGATTGATGCCGACGGTGTGTTCGTGGACGGACTGCCAGCGCTCGAGCGCGAACGGTTCGATGGACATGGTCACACAGGCGCGGTGGCTCGGATGCCGCTCACCCGCGGTCAGCATCGTCCGATGGCGGCGGTCCATCGAGGTCTCCAAACAGGTCGGCCATCTCCGGCGCCTGCAGTGGCCGGGGTCTGCGCTCGACGGGGGTGATGTCCGGTATCGGCTCGGCGGCGCTGACGCCCAGTTCCTTGAACCGGCGCGCAGTGACGAGAACCCGCGATTCAATGGTGCCCACCGTCTTGTTGTAGGCGTCCACCGTTCGCGTCACGCCTCGGCCGAGCTCGTCGAGGTGTCTGGCCAGCCGGTAGATGCGCTCGTAGAGTTCCCGTCCCAAGGTGCTGACGGTCTCCGCGTTCCGCGCGATACGTTCCTGTTGCAGCCGTATGCAACCGCCCGGAGCAGCGCAATCAAGGTCAGCGGACTTGCCGGGATCACACGTTGGCCCACGACAAACTCAATCAAACCGGCGTCATGCTGCAGGGCCGCGCTGAAGTAGCCCTCCCCCGGCAAGAACATGAACACGAACTCCGGGGCCGGCTGAAACTGGGTCCAGTATGCGCGGCTGCCGAGCTGGACCATGTGGGCCCGCAGCTGCCCGGCGTCCTCCTCGGCCTCGGCCGCCTCTCGATACGCCACGTACGGCACTTTCGCGTCGACCACGATGTTGCGTCCGCCTGGCAGATTCACCACCATGTCGGGGACCAGCTTGCCGTCGGCGGTGTGGACCGTCGTTTTCTCTGAGAAGTCGCAGTGGTCGAGCATGCCGGCCAGTTCGACAACCCGCCGCAGCTGCACCTCGCCCCATCCCCCCCGCACGTGTGGGGTCTGCAGCGCCCGCTCCAGGTGCGTGGTCGCGGTGGCCAGCGTTTGCAGTTGCTCGCGCATCTGCGAGTTCGAACTGGCCCGCTCCTTCTCGACCTCTAGCAGTTTCGTATTGACCTGGCTCAGCGTGTCCTGCAGCGGCTTGACCAGCCCGTCGATCGAGCGCTGCCGGTGGTCGAGGTCGACCACGGCCTGTTTCTGGAATTCGCTGAGCGACGCCTTGGCCAGTTGGAGGAACGACTGGTTATTGGCGCGTAGGGCATCGTCCGACACCGTGGCGAACGCGTCGCGCAATGTTTGCTCCGCCTGCTCAAGCAGTCGAATCCGGTCGGCCCCCGCCCGGCGCTCCCCATCCAATTCAGCCGTGGCCCTGACCAGTCGCTCCGCCTGCTGAGCTGCCTGTGCGCGCGCATCGGTCAGTGCCTGCTCACGCGTCAGGATCGCGGCATCAAGGTGTTTGATCTGTTTGGCGAGCTCGTCGGCGCGCGCTCGAGCGGCCGCGGCCTCAGACCGTGGAGCCGTCGCACCGTCGCCCAGTCGGCCGAGGCCCCATCCGACGAGCCCGCCGATGACCAGGCCAAGGGCCGCTCCCGCGAGAATGGAGATCGTGTCCACGTGCTAATCGTATCTTCGCGGCGGGGGCTGGCTTCAATGACGGGATCTGAGCGTGACGATGACGCGTCTCACAGTGTAACCGGTGGCGGGCTAGGGGCGCCCTACCTGCTCCTCTTCTTGAAGCCGGCCCCGACAGCAGCATAAAATAGAAGGTTCTAGCAGCTCGTGGTGCAAGTCCCGCGTCGCACCACGACCTGTAGTGGCCTATCGGACGCTGCGGGTGTCCAGCAGCGAACGATCGGTGCCGGACCCACGCTCACACGGACTGCCCTGGCAATGACCGATCACGCGCGACGCGTCTACGACTCGATTCTTGGTCTCCGCTGCGACGCCGAGAACCCGACCCCGCTGGTTCGCCTGAACCGAGTGAGCCCATTCCAGCATACCGAGGTCTACGCCAAGCTCGAGTGGTACAACCCGTTTGGCGCGGTGAAAGATCGTGTCGCCTCGAACCTCCTGGAAGACGGGGAGGCGAGGCAGACCGTGGGGCCACAACAGAAGCTGGTTGAGCCCACCTCCGGGAACACCGGTATGGCCCTTGCCATGATGGCCAATGCTCGTGGGTATTCCCTCACCACGCCGCTCTCCAGTGAGATCCCGCTCGAAAAACGTACGATGCTGCGGTTCTTCGGGGCCGACGTCATCGAGCTGCAGGACTCGCTGTGTCCGGCTCCTGGCGCCCCCGAAGGAGCGATCGCGAGAGCGATGGAATTGGGTGAACGCCCCGACTTTCACATGCTGAACCAGTATGTGAATGAAGCCAACCCAGACGCGCACTACAAGACCACCGGCCCTGAGATTTGGCGCCAGACCGAGGGGAAGGTCACACATTTTGCCGCCGGACTTGGTACCTGCGGCACGATTACCGGCACGGGCCGATTTCTCAAGGACCAGCGGTCCGACGTACAGGTGTTGGGCATCCATCCGCAGGACGGACACGACATTCCCGGCGTGCGCAGCTTGCGTCAGCTGAAGCAGACGCAGTTGTTTCGCCCGGATGAATACGACCATCTGGCTGAGGTCAACGACGAGGCCGCCTACGCGCTGTGTCTGCGTCTCAATCGGGAAGAAAGCATCACGGCCGGGCCGAGTTGCGCCATGGCACTGGCAGGGGTCTTCGAGCTGGTGCCGGACGAGCCCGGGAATCTGGTCGTGGTCATCTTTCCGGACAACGCGTTCAAGTACGCGTCATCCTTCGTGAAGCATCTGCCTGGCATGGTGGCGCCCGGGGCGCCCAAAGCGGCGGCGGCCAGCCCATTGCTGGACCGGATGCGCGAAAACGTGCGTGGCAACGCGGAGCTGACCGTTGGTGTTGAAGAGGCACACGCGCAGTGGCAGCGCGACAAGCCGTTCGTCCTGGACGTGCGGCCGAGCGCGCAATACGACGAGGCGCACGTGCCCGGGGCGTATAACATTCCGCTCCCGGAGTTGGGTGAAGACAACCAGGCGGTGAACGTGCTGCCGCGCGATCTCGATGCGCCGATTCTCAGTATTTGTCAGCGGGGGAACGCGTCGCTGTCGGGACTGCTGTTCTTGAAGTCACTCGGGTATCGCAATGTGCGCAGCGTCGACGGTGGCACGCTGGCGTGGCGTGACAAGGGCTTCGTCACTGATTCGGAGTGATGGGGCTTCAGGCACTCGTGATCCAGGCCGACGCGGACACTGGGATCCGACGGCACGGTCGGGACGCGTACCCACACGAGTGCTGTGGTGCGTTGATCGGTCGTGACCATGTGGTGACCGAGGCGCTGGCGTTGCCCAACAGCACGGACGAGGGGCCACGTCGGCGGTTTCTGGTGCGCCCGGTTGACTACCTCGCCGCGGAACGGCGAGCCGCGGCGCTCGAAGCCGAACTGCTCGGGTTTTATCATTCGCACCCAGACAGCCCGGCTCGGCCGTCGCGCTATGACCTCGACCACGCATGGCCGACGTTTGCGTACGTCATCGTGGCCGTCGAGCGGGCCTTGCCGGGTGCACTGACGTCCTGGCGACTGCGAGAAGACCGGTCAACATTCGACGAGGAGCCGGTCACAGTGCGCGCTTCCGGCCAATAGTAAGGACACCATGGCAACCAAGATTTTGATTCCAACGCCGCTACGCGGATATACCGATCAGCTCGATGAGGTGGAGGCCGAGGGCGCCACCGTGGGCGAGTTGCTGTCGGACCTGACCACGCGTTACGCCGACCTTCGCAAGCATCTGTACGCCGAAGACGGCACGCGCAGGAACTTCGTCAACATCTACTTGAATGATGACGACATCCGGTATTTGGAGAAGGATCAGACACCGGTGACCGCAGACGACACCCTCAGCATCATTCCCTCGGTGGCGGGTGGAGCGTGGTCGTGACCACCGCTCTCACGAACGAGGAAGTCGCGCGATACAGTCGGCACCTGATCATGCCCGAGGTGGGCATGGAGGGGCAGCTGAAGTTGAAGGCGGCCCACGTGTTGTGTATCGGCGCCGGGGGGTTGGGTTCTCCGGTCGCGTTGTATTTGACCGCGGCCGGGGTTGGCACCATCGGCGTCGTCGACTTCGATACCGTCGACTACAGCAACCTGCAGCGGCAGATCATTCACGGGACGCCCGATGTCGGACGGTCGAAGCTCGAGTCCGCCAAAGCCCGGCTCAACGCCCTCAACCCCGAGGTCGACATCGTGACCCACGAGATGGCGCTTGCGTCGGATAACGCGCTCGCGCTGTTCGCGGACTACGACATGGTCGTCGACGGCACCGACAACTTCCCGACCCGGTATCTGGTCAACGATGCGTGTGTGTTGACTGGCAAGCCCAACGTGTACGGCAGCATCTCCCGGTTCGAGGGCCAGGCGACGGTGTTTGCGGCCGAGCATGGTCCCTGCTACCGGTGCATGTTCCCGGAGCCGCCGCCACCAGGGCTCGTGCCGAGTTGTGCCGAGGGCGGCGTGCTCGGCATCTTGCCGGGTGTCGTCGGGACGCTCCAGGCTACCGAGGCGATCAAGTTGATTCTTGGGGTCGGTGAATCGCTGATTGGCCGATTCCTGTTGTTTGACGCGCTCAAGATGCGGTTCCGCGAGCTGAAAGTCCGGCAAGACCCCGATTGCCCCGTTTGCGGCACGCACCCCACCGTCACGGCGCCGATTGACTATGACCAGTTCTGTGGCATCACCCCGGCGGCACCCGTCGCCGCACCGACCACGCCCGGTTCGGGTGATGTCACGGTGGAGGAACTAAAGAGTCGCCTCGACGGCCAGGACTCCGTCTTGTTGGTCGATGTGCGAGAGCAGCGAGAGTTCGAGATCTGTCGCATCCCCGGCTCCGTGCTGATTCCGCTGGGCGAGCTGCCCAGGCGACTGTCTGAGTTGGATGGGCACACGGACATGGTCGT
Source organism: uncultured bacterium (assembly GCA_963934795.1). Classification (GTDB taxonomy): domain Bacteria; phylum Acidobacteriota; class Vicinamibacteria; order Vicinamibacterales; family UBA8438; genus UBA8438. Next base: position 7,009 of record CAWWAF010000069.1, on the reverse strand, counting down.
CCACTGCAAGTCGGGCGTCCGGAGCGCGAAGGCGGTCGCCCTCTTGCGCGACGCCGGCTACACTCAGGCGCGTAACCTGGAGGGGGGGATCCTGGCCTGGATCGACCGTGTGGACCCGACGCTTCCGAAGTATTGAGGGAACGACGGTCAGTCCGGGTACAATGAGCCACCGGTAACCCAATGCTGCGACTTTCGAAGAAAGCTGAATACGCGCTGATGGCGCTCAAAGACTTGGCGTCACGCCCGGTCTCCGAGGCGGCGAGCGCGCGGGAAATCGCGGAGCGCTACGGAATTCCGGTCGAGCTGATGGCGAAGGTGCTGCAGCGACTCGTGCGGCAAGACCTGCTGGCATCGCACCACGGCACGCGGGGTGGGTATCATCTCGCCCGTTCGGCCGAGCGGATCTCTGTGGCCCACGTCATCGAGGCGATCGATGGTCCGGTCATGGTCACGGCGTGCACCACGATCGATGACGAGTGCGAGCAGTTCGCGACCTGCAACATTCGCGATCCGCTGTGGCGCATCAAGGACCAGATCGTTCAGGCGCTGAACTCCTACAGTTTGCAGGCGCTCGCGGCCGACGAGTCACCGCTGCTGCCGATCTCGCTGTCTCCCCGCTCGTCTGAGCCGGCCGCGCTCGAGCCCGCGGCACACCTGCCTCACTCGTAGGGTGTCCCTCGTCGCGCCTGGCCACCCGATGTGGCCATCGGAGCGGTGCGCCGCGCCCCGGGAATCCAGCGCGCGATCGTCCAGCCCATCGAAGAAATGACATTGCCCATCTACATGGACGGCCATGCCACGACGCGCGTCGATCCGCGCGTGGTCGACGCGATGGTGCCGTTTTTCAGCGAGCACTATGGCAACGCGGCGAGCCGTCATCACCAGTTCGGGTGGGCGGCGCGCGACGCGGCCGCCGAGGCCCGGTCCGCGGTGGCCACCCTGATCGGTGCCTCGCCGCGGGAGCTCGTCTTCACCAGCGGCGCGACCGAGTCGAACAATCTGGCGCTGAAGGGCGTGATGGACGCCTCGCGCGAGCGCGGGAAACACCTGATTACCGTCTCCACCGAGCATCGGGCGATCTTGGATCCGTGCGCCAGGTTGGAGCAGCAAGGCGTGACGGTGTCGTATCTGCCGGTGCGCGAGGACGGCCTGCTCGAGCCGAGTACGCTGGCGGACCAGCTCCGGCCGACCACGGTATTGGTCAGCGTGATGTCCGCCAACAATGAAATTGGGGTGTTGCAGCCGGTGGCCGAATTGGCGAGGGTGGCCCGTGCGGCCGGCGCGCTGTTCCACACCGATGCGGCGCAGGCGGTCGGCAAGGTCCCGGTTGATGTGGTCGCGGACGGTATCGACTTGCTGTCTCTGACCGCCCACAAGTTCTATGGGCCCAAAGGGATCGGTGCGCTGTTTGTCCGACGAGGGCTGGCGCTTACCCCCATGGTTGACGGCGGCGGGCATGAGTCGGGACGGCGGTCCGGCAGTCTCAACGTGCCGGCGATTGTTGGTTTCGGCCGAGCGGCCGCCTTGTGTCAGGCAGGAATGGCCGACGAGGCCGAGCGGATGACTCGGATGCGCGACCGCCTCTGGGCTGGTCTGCAGCGCGCGCTGACCGGGGTGTCGGTCAACGGGTCCCTGGTCGCCCGGCTACCGCACAGCCTCAATGTCACGTTTGATGGGGTGAACGGAGAACAACTGTTGATGGGGCTCGTCGACGTGGCCGTGTCCTCAGGTGCCGCCTGTGCATCCAGTCGCGTGGATTCGTCGCACGTCCTTGCTGCGCTCGGTGTCCCGGAGGCTGCGGCGCGCGCGTCGGTCCGGTTTGGTCTCGGCCGTTTCAACACGGAGGCCGAGGTCGATCGCGTGGTCGAGACGCTGCGCAGCCTGGTGACCGGACTACGCACGCCCGTGCCGGTGTTCGAGCTCGCGGACGATGACCCGGAGCTGCCCCCGAGCTGGGGTGAAGCGCGAAACCCAAGGGGTCCTTAAGGTAAACTGAGACTACACATGATTGAGATCACCCAAGCAGCGGCGAAGCGAATCCAGAGCGCGATGCAGCAGGAAGGGATTGCTGAGGGCGGCCTTCGCGTGGGCGTGAAGGCTGGCGGGTGCTCCGGGATGAGCTACATCTTTAAGTGGGAACAGACACCCACCGACGTCGACGAGGTCTTCGAGAGTGACGACGGCGCGAAGATTTTCGTCGACCCCAAGAGCTTCAAGTATCTTGACGGCACCGTTCTGGACTGTGACCCGAACATGCTTGGCCAGAACCTGATTTTGCGCAATCCCCAGGCCAAGACCGAGTGCGGATGCGGTCTGTCGTTCGGCTTGTGAGGTGTCCGTCGTAACGCGCCGACCAAGCACGGTCAGGTTGCGTTTCGCCGGCCTCGCATGCCATTCTTTCAGACTCAAAATTTAACAGGAGCCACGACATGTCACGTGCGAAGCAGGCGAACTCTCGGCGTCGGTTCATGAAGCAGGCTGTGCTGGGCGCCGGCGCCACTGCGGCGACACTTGGCGCTGGCACGGTCGGGTTGGCTGCGGCCGAAGAAGACATCGCGCCGATTCGGGTGCCAGACGAGTTTGAAACCGCCAAGAACGCGCCCCTACCGGCCGTTGATTTTCCGATGACGGGGGCGCAGGTGTTCGCGCGCGCCTGCAAGGCAGAAGGTGTTGCGGCGTTGTTCTGTTGCCCTGGTAACTACAGCGTGGTGCACGCCATCTCCGATACTGGCATCCCGACCTACGGCGGTCGTCACGAAGGGTCGCTCTGTCACGCCGCCGACGCCTTTACCCGGGTGACTGGCGAAATCGCCGCGACCTCTGGCACCGAAGGCCCAGGCTTTACCGACATGATCTGCGGCATCGCGACGGCCAACGCCGCGCGGTCGCCGGTGCTGGTGCTGGCGAGCAACAAAACGATCTTCGCCGAGGACACGGAGCGGGGCATTCAGGACGCCTATCAGCAGCCCACCACCGAGGGGATGCGCAAATGGGGGAAACGGCTGGTCACCCCCGCCCGCGTGCACGAGTACGCCGGCTACGCGTTCCGCCAGCTGCGCAGCGGCGTGCCCAAGCCGGTGCACCTGGACTTCCCGGCCGAGGTCGCGAACGCCCGCTTCCGGGACGCGAGCGAGATCGAGTACTACTACGACAAGTCGAAGTACCGCACTGAAACCAAGCCGCATCCGGATCCCCGCGCAATCGAGCAGGCGGTCGCATTGCTGCGCGATGCCGAGCGCCCCATCATCGTGTCGAGCAATGGTGTCTTCTACAGCCGTGCGTGGGACGCGCTCCGTGAGGTGGCCGAGCGGGGACAGATTCCGGTCGTGGAGTCGGGTGCCACCAAGGGGCAGTTCCCGGCCGATCACCCACTGTCGGCCGATACCGCGCCGGGCGCCCTTGCCAGTGCCGACTTGGTGCTGTTGGTGGGGCAATACTGCATGCCGACCCAGGGCGAGTTTGCCTTTGGTCCCGACGCGAAGTACATCCGCATCGATCCCGATGCGCAGGACATCGGCCGAAACCTGCCGATCGATCTCGGTATTGTCAGTTGCGAGAAAGCGGGACTTGAGGCGCTTGCCGCCGCTCTGCCGCAGATGCGCCACGACGCCTGGGTTGCCGAGGTGGCCGCCGCGCGGGCCGAGTTCGAGGCCGAGAACGAGCAGTATTACCAGACCGGGCTCGGGTACACCGACGCCGTCCATCCATCGGTCATCGGGAAAGAACTCGCGGATTTCCTGCACGCTGGCGCCCTACCGCGCGACCGGACGACTATCGTGCAGGGCGGCTATGGGATCGCGCGCTACACGCGTCGGTACCTGCGCGCATTCCGACCCGGCCAAATCATGAACGGCGCGTATCAATACGGGGCGATTGGGCCGGATGTCGGCTACACCATCGGGGTGGCCGCGGCTGTCCAGCACGGCGTGGGTCCGCAGGCCGCCTATAAGGGGCACCCGATTATTGCGATTACCGGTGATGCGGGGTTCGGCTACACCGGGATGGAGATGGAAACGCTCTCCAAGTATCGGTTGCCGGCCGTGGTCATCGTCTACAACAACAATGCGTGGGGCACCTGGGAAGGGCAACGCAACAACAAGGTCGGCCTGCCGGTGCACCTGTTTCAGGAGAACCTGCGATACGACAAGCTCGGCGAGGCGCTTGGCGCGCATGGCGAGTACGTCACGACCCCGGCCGACTTCCGGCCGGCGCTTGAGCGGGCCTACCAGGTGGCGCTCGACGAGAGCCGTCCGTCGGTGGTGAACGTACAGGCCAAGAAAGAGTTCTGGCTGCGGGATCAGTACGAGCCAGGGTTCCTCGGGAAGATCGAGCCTGGTGTGATGTCGTACTACCACTAGTCGACGGCGTCATTCGAAACGACAGTAGGAGACGAGGAAGCCGGCACGCTGTGCCGGCTTCTTCTATATTGAGAACGTGACTACCCGAACCAAGACCGCGCCGCCTGTCTCTCGTCAGCGGCGGACGGCTGAGCAATCGTTGACGGTGGTACGGGAGCGCCTGCAGGCGTACGCCGACCGTGGCGTGTTCCGCGGGTTCAGTGAACAGGGCGCGCGCGCCGGCCGGCATCGATTTCGCTTTTCCTGGCTTGGCGCGAAGCCGATGTCGCTGGATTACACGCCAGCAACCGGGACATTTCTGTTCCGTGCCCTGCTGCCCGGCATTCCTGCGTGCTCATCGCTGGCCGCCGATGTCGAGACGTTTGTGACCGGTCGAGCCTCACCGCGTCTGCCGCCGCATCGGCGGGTCGAGCGTCGCCGCGCGCGGGTCAGCTGTTTGCCGTCACGCGGGGCGGTCTCCGTGGAACTCGTCGCGACGCGGAACCACCACGACTACGGCGTCAACCGAATCGTCAATCTCGCGCACGAGATCTTCCTGTATCTCCATACGTATCAACCGGAGTACATGTGGAAGCACTTCGACGCGCCAGAAGAATAGGGCGCTGTCAGCGCCCTCACGTTCAACACGGAGAATCGCAGATGCACCAGCACAGTGTCCGACTACTTGCTCTCATCCTCGCCGTGAGCGGCTGCGCTGCCGTCACCCCGATGGCCCTCCAGTCGCATCCCCCCGAGCCGCACCGGCACGCGGAGGGGCAGGCGCTAGATAATCCGATGGAGGCGACGGCTGACTCGAAGGCCACGGGCCGGCAACGGTTCGTGTTCAATTGCCGCGACTGTCACGGCAATACCGGGCTCGGCGACGGGGACATGGCCCATGCGGGCGGTGACGTGCCCGACTTCACGGATGACATCTGGATGCATGGGGCATCAGACGGCGAGATCTTCACCGTGATCAAGGAAGGTGTGTCGGCTGACATGCAGCCCTACGCCAGCCGCATCACAGACGACGATATCTGGCACCTCGTGAACTACCTCAAAACGCTCGAGCGCTAGGTGTCACACGTCGTCGTCGGTCGCGGAGGCGTGTATCTGCGGGGTGCGTTTGAAGACGACCGTCAAGCCAAAGAGGGCAATGACGGTGGATGCGGCCAAGCCCACGTATGCGCCGGGTGCCACGGTGGGCTCGGCGGTGGCTCGCGCCGGGCCACCCTGGACAATAGCGCGCGCCTGCGCGGTCGACCATCCCTGCTGGACGGCCGAGCGTTCCATCAGTTGTTCCGCGAGGAACAGGATGCCGAACGCACACAATCCCACCAGCAAGAGCGGATGCCGGGAGTTCTTGCGGGTGATAATGCTCAGCACGGCTAGGACGACGACCAGAATCGCGCAGAGCAGCACCCATAGCCCTGCCAGGTCCGGCACGCCGCCGAATCGTTGTGTGCCCACCGAGACCCAGGGCATGAACGCGCTCGCGGCCAGCACCGCCCCGGCGGCGATCGGGCAGTAGTAGGCTCGCATTGAGTGGCGAGTCATGTCGCGAAATGCGCGTCCCACAGACATCAGCGGGGAGTGTACACCAGCGTGGCCGGCGTCACCGAGCGGTGGTGGATGGCGCCGCTGGTCCGCGCAGGGTGGACGAGCACAGGCGCTCGCCCGCGTCTGGTGCGGGACCGGATCCGGAGGACACCGGGGCGAGATTCAGAAGATACAACCGGTAGGCGCCCGGGTCGCGACCGGGGTTCCCGCAGAGGCGGACCGTGTCGCCCGGGCTCAGGGCGCGGTTGGTCCATCCCTCTTCTTGTAGACGCGCGGCTCCACGCCACTCAAGGGCCCAGGTGTGGACCAGCCCTCGTTCGTCCCCCACGCGGACCTGCACCATCGTGTGCGGCTCGCCGAACACGAATGCGGCGACTTCGCCTTCGAGCACCATCGTGCGTTCTTCGTCGTAGATCTCACCGATGGCGTGGTGGGCGTGCAGCGGAGGGCCTGCGAGACAGAGACCGGCTGCCATCAGAACACTGAAACACCGTGTCATTCGTCTCCCTCCTTCAAGCAGAGTAGCCAAGGCCATGATACTGCCCCTCGAAGCACGGAGGTCTGAAGTTTGTCTGAAGTCTGGTCCCCGACCGGGCGCGCGCGACGAGATGTTCGATAAGCTTGGGGATGTGACCATACCCCTTTCTTCGGCGGGCCCTGAGCCGGGGCCGGGCGGGCATCTGCTCGTGGTCGAGGACGAGAAGAAGGTGGCTGGTGCCCTGCGCGAAGGACTCGAGGGGGAGGGGTACAGCGTGGTGGTTGAAGGCACCGGCGAAGGGGCGTTTTCTCGCCTCGTCGCTCAATACGACACGTTCGATGCGGTGCTGCTGGACCTGACGCTCCCAGGTCGTGACGGGCTTGAGGTGCTCTCCGATTTGCGCCGCCGTGGCATTGAGACGCCGGTCATCGTACTGACCGCCAGAGATTCCCTTGGCGATCGGGTCGTCGGCCTCGACGCGGGCGCCGATGACTACCTCATCAAGCCCTTTGCGTTCGCCGAGCTGCTCGCTCGGTTGCGGGCGGTGGGGCGTCGCGGGCGAGCCACCGACGTCGGTCGGCTGAGCCTCGACACGCTGGAGCTCGATCCGACGACCCGCCAGGTCACGCGAGCC
>CAWWAF010000068.1:0-20257 GCA_963934795.1 uncultured bacterium | reverse complement strand
CACGGGGCGTCGTCGAGACGCCTGACCGTGTATCATCGGGCATCCGAGAAACTTGCTCAGCGGCGTTTGGTCGCGTCAGCTTAGCCAGCCCAAAATCTATGCCAAGTATTGCTGCTATCGCCACGGCGTTGCCGCCACATCACTTCACGCAGACCCAGATCAAGGAGGCGATGGCCGGCGTCTGTCGGGGCAATCGGAAAATGGAGCGTCTGCTACCCGTCTTCGACCGGACGGGGGTCGAGCAGCGCGCTTTTGCCCGTCCTCTCGAGTGGTACGCGAGCGGACAAACGTTCGAGGCGCGCAACGACGTCTATGCCGAGGTCGCGTTCGATCTGATTGAACGGGCGACCCGGACCTGCCTCGAACGGGCGGGGGTCGAGCCGAGCGATATCGATCACGTGTTCTGTGTGACCACCACCGGGCTGACCACCCCAAGTCTGGATGCGAGGCTCTGCGCCCGGCTCGGATTCCGTCCCGACGTACGTCGGTTTCCGCTCTTCGGGCTCGGGTGCGCCGGCGGTGCGGGGGCTCTCGTACGGGCCAACGACATGCTCCGTGCGTATCCGAGACATCGGGCGTTGGTGTTGTCGGTCGAATTGTGCAGTCTGGTATTTTCGCCGATGGCCGGGTCGGCCACCGATCTCATCGGGGTCGCGCTGTTCGGCGACGGCGGCGCGGCGGTGCTGCTGGCCGGTGATGAGGTGGAGGCCGATGGCCCCAGGGTGGAGGACACCCGGACGCATCTGTTTCACGAGGCGCCAGACCTCATGGGCTGGCGTTTTACCGACGACGGCATGCGGCTGATTCTGTCGAGGAGCGTGCCCGAGTTCGTCGCGACGACGGTCAAGCCTGTCGTCGAGGGGTTTCTGGCGCAGCAGGGCCTGACGGTGGCCGAGCTTCAGCATCATGTGCTGCACCCGGGCGGCGCGAAGGTGATGTCTACCTATCGGTCGGCGTTCGGGCTCGACGAGCATGCCCTCCGGCACGCTCGGGAGGCGATGCGTCGCTATGGCAACCAGTCGAGCGCGTCAGTGTTGTTCATGCTGCATGACTTGGTCGCGTCCGGCCAGCCCGTCCCCGGTGACCGCGGCGTGCTCATGGCGTTAGGGCCCGGCTTCGCGGCGGAGATGCTGACCCTGACGTGGTGAGGTCGGCCGACGTCACGATTGTCGGCGGCGGCCCCGCCGGCTCGGCGCTGGCCGTCGCGCTCGGGCGTCAAGGCGTTCGTGTCGAGTTGTACGAGAAGGCGCGCCATCCGAGGCTCAAGGCCTGCGGAGAGGGGTTGTTGCCGCACGGTGTCTCCGCGCTGCGGGACCTGGTCGGTCTGCCTGAGGTGCCGACGGTGCGAGGGCTGCGGTTCCGGGCTGGGGGTGAGTCGGTGGACGTCGACTTTCCGACCGGGCATGGCCTGGTGGTGCGTCGCGACCGATTTGACGCCTGGCTGTTCGAGCACGCGGCGTCGACACCCAACGTCGATGCGCGTCCCGGCACACCGTACTCGGGTACTCGGGCGCCCATCCTGGTGGGCGCGGACGGACGACAGTCGATGTTTCATCGCCGTCTTCCTGCACAAGCCGCTCGACCCCATCGCGTTGGGTTGTCGACGCACGCCGGGGGCGTCGAGGGGGTGACGGACAGGGTTGAGGTGTTTTTTCACGGTGACGGCGAGTTGTATCTGGCCCCTACCGGAGACGACGAGGTCCTGATCTCAGCGTTGTTCGACTACCGACAGTTCAGGCCGGATGCGCTGCCGCGGTTGCTACGGAGTATTCCCGCGATGCGTGCCCGCACCCATCGAATCAAGTTCACCACGCCCGTCCTGGCGTCCGCCCCGCTGGGGTCGTTCGTGCCGCGCATTGTCGATGCGACGGAGCGCCTGCTTCTGGTCGGGGATGCGGCCGGGGCACCTGACCCGATCGTCGGAGACGGACTGGCGTTGGCCTTCTCGTCGACCCAGGACGCGGCGTCGGCCATCGTGTCCGGCGATTGGCGTTCGTATCAGCGGCGTCGCCTGGTGCGGGGCGCGAACGCCCGTCGCCTGGGTCGTCTCATGCTCGGGTTGTCGCGCACCGAGCGTCGAGGGGCCTGGTTCTTGCGCCACTGTTCGGCCATTGTGCCCAAGTTGTTCGACCTCGCCGTGGCGCGCGAGTCGTCCTCCGACCGGCAAGCATGATGTGGCAGGCGCGCCGCTCGCTCGACCGGGAGTACATGGATGATCACACGCCGCCCCAGGCGATTCTGGATGAGGTCTACTGGTTCTTGGGCGCCATCAGTCGCTGGCTTGGCGGGACCCGCGCGAGCCTACGCCGGTTCGAGCAGTTGAGCGCCGGGTGGGCGCCTGGCGAGAGCATTTCCGTACTGGACGTAGCCTGCGGTGGGGCCGACCTGGCACGCGCGCTCCAGGTCTGGGGACGATCCCGGGGGTTCGATGTTCAGGTCACCGCGCTCGATATCAGTGCCCGGACGCTGGACTCCGCGCGTCGCCGGGGGGAGTCCCGTGACCAGCCCCGGTTCGTGTGCGCCGACGTCCACAACGCACCGTTCCGGGACGGCGCCTTCGACTACGTCATGTGCGGGGTGTTCTTCCACCACCTCACGGACGACGAAGTCGTGCGCACCTTACATGCGTTCGATCGGGTGGCCCGACGGGGAATCGTGGTCAACGACCTGATCCGCCGTTGGCGTCTCTACGTGTGGAGTTGGCTGTTCACCCGCCCGTTCAACGCTGTGCTTCGGGCCGATGGTCCGCTCTCGGTGCGCCGTGCATTTCGCCCAGGTGAACTGGCGGCGTTGACCGCGCGCGCGGGACTGGGGTGGCTGTCCATTCAGACACATCTCGGCCACCGGATGACCCTCGCTGGCGAGAGGCCCCGCCCTGAGTCCGGACCCACACCGGGCCTCCCCTAGCAGCCCGTGGTGCAAGTCCCGTACATTCGACCGACGCTGAATCCAGCCGATCTGCATGGTATTTTCCCGCTTTGCCGCCTTGTGCTGGCCCGGCCAGGCATTGCCGGACGAGGGTCTCGGTGCGACGCGGAGCGTTGACCACGGACGGCTAGGAGACAGCCGATTCCTGATACTCCCCAATGGCGCGCGCCAGCGTCTCGAACATCCTACGGCGGCGCTCGTCGTCACACTCGAGCAGGGTGATGCGGAACCCGTGTCGCTGGCAGCAAAAGGACGACAGCGGCACGACCACGATGCCAGTCGCTCCCATGAGGTAGTAGACGAATCGGAAATCTGGCTCGACGCCGGCCTGGAGGATGAGCTCGTCGATCACTTGCTGCACACGCGGATCTGGCACAGGTAGGGACATCAACGTGGTGATGGCGTCCCGGTCGAACAGCACCGTCAAGTAGAAGGCGCCCTGGGGCTCATGGACCGTGATGCCTGGCACGGCACCGAGAATGGCGCACGCCTCGCTGGCTCGGCGCTTGTACTCCGCCGCCCGTGTCGCCAGATGGGCTGGATAGCGCGGGTCGCCCAAGATCCGGGGAATCGCGCGCTGCGGGAGCGTCGTTGAGCAGACTTCCAGCATCTTGGCGTCTACGAGACTCCTGGCGAATCGGGCAAAGATGGGATCGCTGTCTTGATTGTAGAACTCCACCCACCCACACCGGGACCCGGGCCACGGGATTTCCTTGGAGATGCCCTTGAGTGACAGGCCACACACGTCGCCGATGACGTCCGACAGGTGCACGGCTGGCGCACCGTTGTAGGTGATATTGATGTAGACCTCGTCGCACATGACGAAGAGATCGAACTCTCGCGCGATCTCAACGACCCCCTCCAGCGTGTCCCGGGAATAGACCACCCCCGTGGGGTTATCCGGATTGATGAGCAGGATGCCGGCGATGGCCGGGTTGTAGCGCACCTTTTGCCGAATTTCGTCCAGGTCCGGCTGCCAGGCCCGGTCGGGGTCGAGCGTGTACGTGATCGGGTGGTCGCCGGCGTGGGCGCCCTCGGCCGATGAATGCGTCGAGTAGGCCGGAGAGGGCCCGATGACACGCGCCTCACGACGCAGAAAGCCCATCGCCTTGGACACCGCATCTCCCAACCCGTTAAAGAAGAGGATGTCGTCCGGACCAATCCGCGCGCCGCCTCGGGCGGTGACTCGGGTGGCGAGGAACTCACGCGTCGCCGGCTCGCCGCGGGTGGGGCAGTACGCGTAGGACGCGTCGTCGCGTACGAGGTCGGCGACGATGTCCTTGATCCAGTCGGGGATGCGTTCACCCTTCTGGATGGGATCTCCAATGTTTTCCCACGACATGTCCACGCCGAGCGCCTCAATACGCCCAGCTTGCTCGACGATCTCGCGGATGGCGTAGGTGAGCTCACCGGCGCCGATATGAACGATATTGCGTCGCACCCCTGTCTCCTGCTTCACGCCCCCACCGCACGAGGGTCGGACGTGGTTGCGACGGAGGCTACCATAGGAATTGGAGGGGGGAGGCCCGCCCCGGCGTCAGCGCTTCGATAATTGCGGTTCTTTAGCGAGATACGCAATGCGCACACGTTGTCGTACGCAACTCCGGCGGGCACGTCGCCGGATCGAGCTCGCGGCCGCTGGCGCAGGTCGACGATGTCGCGTGCAATTGTCGTCGCCAAGCTCGCGCCGATCCTCTAGTGCTACAGTTGCTGGCTGACCGGGAGGTCGCCGGGACGCAGACATGAGCCTTAATCTCAGTGCGATGGTCATCGCGGTCACCGGCGGACGTGGTTTTCTCGGCTCGTACGTGTGTCGGCAACTCGCCAGCGCGGGCGCCACCGAGGGCAACATTCGGCCGCTGGGGACGCAAGACTACGATCTGCGCGACAAGTCACAGGTTGCGGCGCTCTACCGCGACGTGGAGCCCGACATCGTCATCCATCTGGCGGCGGTTGTCGGGGGAATCGGTGCCAACGGTGAGAATCCAGGGCGCTATTTCTACGAAAACCTGGTGATGGGCGCCGAGCTCATCGAAGAGGGACGGAAGTACGGGCGGTTGCGGAAGTTTGTGGGCGTGGGGACGATCTGCGCGTATCCGAAGTTCACGCCAGTTCCATTCCATGAAGACGAACTCTGGAACGGGTATCCGGAGGAGACCAACGCGCCCTATGGCCTCGCGAAGAAGATGATGCTCGCGCAGCTGCAGGCGTATCGCACGCAATACGACTTCCCCGGTGTATTTCTGCTGCCCGTGAACTTGTATGGCCCTGGCGACAACTTTCATCCGAGTTCGAGTCACGTCATCCCCGCGCTGATTCGCAAGCTGGACGAGGCGATCGACGCGGGGCAGTCAGAGGTGACCGTGTGGGGCGACGGGTCGCCGACGCGGGAGTTCGTGCACGCCAGGGACGCCGCGCGAGGTGTCGTGCTCGCGACTGAACACTACCTCGATGTTGAGCCGGTGAACATCGGCGCCGGGATGGAGATTTCGATTTGCGATCTCGCCGCTCTACTCGCCGAGAAGATGGGCTATGAGGGGCGTGTCGTCTGGGACACCAGCAAACCGAACGGGCAGCCTCGAAGGATGCTCGACGTAACCCGAGCGCGAGAGCGATTCGGGTTCCGCGCCATGATCGACTTTGAGGAGGGGCTGGCGGAAACGGTCACTTGGTGGCGTGAGAACAAGCAGCGAATCGTCGATGACGAGCCGGCGTGAGAGTTGGCCACGATGGTCACACCCGGCTGAGCGTCGTCGGCGCGGTCCTGACGCTGGCCGGTTTCCTACATCTCGCCGCGATTCCGCATCCCGTTTGACTCGCGGTGCTGGCCACCGTGCCGTATACTCCCGCGCGGTGCTGGGGTGCGGGTGACGCGGGGCTGACACGCCGGTTGAACAGGAATGTAGAATTAGGATGATCTTCACGACATTGGTGTCGAGGCCAGGCGCGGAAACGGCACAGGTCGGCTGGTTTTTCGACTGGCCCGCGTCTTGCTTTTCATCGAACCATTAGAATGACGGGCGTTCGCACGGCGCACGATGTGGACGACCTGAAGGGGCTTTTCGGATAGACAACCGCGACAGACGTACAGGGAGGAACACGAACATGCCAAGCAAATTGGAATACATCTGGTTGGACGGGTACAAGCCAACCCAGAGCCTGCGTTCGAAGACTCGCGTGCAGCGAGACTTTGGCGGAACGTTGGAAGAGTGCCCCATGTGGTCCTTCGACGGCAGTTCCACCGAGCAGGCCGACGGCAGCAACTCGGACTGTCTCTTGAAGCCAGTGGCGATTTTCCCGGACCCGGAGCGCACGAACGGGTATCTGGTCATGACCGAGGTGCTGAATGCGGACGGCACGCCGCATGCCTCCAACGGTCGCGCCACGATTGATGACGACGACGCAGATTTCTGGTTCGGGTTCGAGCAGGAATATTTCCTCTGGGATGCGATGACGCATCTGCCGCCGGGCTTTCCTCCCGGTGGTTACCCGGGACCCCAGGGTCCGTACTATTGTTCGGTCGGCGCGAAGAAGGCCTACGGCCGCTCGTGTGTCGATGAGCATCTCGACGCCTGTCTGGCCGCCGGCATCAATGTCGAGGGCATCAACGCCGAGGTCGCCTCAGGCCAGTGGGAGTTTCAGGTGTTCGCCAAGGGTGCGAAGCGGGCTGGGGACGAGACGTGGGTCGCTCGGTATTTGCTTGAGCGTATCGGCGAAAAATATGACTACGCGATTGAATTTCATCCGAAGCCACTGGGCGACACCGACTGGAACGGTTCCGGTATGCACGCGAATTTTTCCAACACCGTGATGCGGGAGTCTGGGAAGGAAGAGACGTTTACGAAAATCTGCGAGGCCTTCGGCGAGCGCATACCGAGGCACATCGGAGTGTATGGCGCCCACAACGAGCTGCGTCTCACGGGCGCACACGAGACCGAGCGCTTGGACTCGTTCAGCTACGGTGTCTCCGATCGCGGAGCGTCGATTCGCATTCCCGTCGGCACGATTGAAGACGGTTGGAAGGGACGGCTGGAAGATCGTCGCCCGGCGTCGAACGCAGATCCCTACAAGGTTGCCGCGGCCATCATCAAGACGGTCAAGGAATCGGGCGTCTAGATCGTCGACGAGTTCAGGCGAGCACACGACCGGGCAGGCCCTCGACTGGGTGTCGAGGGCCTGCCTCTTTTTTTGTACGAGACCACACTCGCCGCCTTGCGTCGGCCAGCACGCGGTTGTGGGGTGGCTGTGCGATGGCTCGATTGGTTGAGGCGACGCCGACCGCTACGGGAGACGCAACGCCACCAGCTCTGGTACCTCGCCGCCAATCGTCAGCGCCACATATTGCGCGCCGTTGTGCATATAGGTCATCGGGGTGCCGATGGCGCGAGCGGGGAGATCGACGGAGCCGACGATCTGTCCGCTCGCCTTGTCTCTGGCGATGAGGCGTGGACCGTCGTCAGTTCCGCCTGCCGACAACGCGCTGATGAGTAGTGTCTTGGTCAGGACGAGACCGATGCGGCCATCGCCGCCGAGTGGCGGCAAGTCGAGGTCACGCAACAGTGGATGGTTGCGAATCCGATTGCCGTCCCCGTTTGGCTGCATCCATGCGTGGTCGCCCTCGTTGAGATCGATGGCCGTGGTGCGGGTATACGGTGGCTTCAGGAGCGGAAGCTCTTGCGGCATGCGAGGCTGGATGCCGGCCGCCAGCCCACGCATGGTGTAGCGAAGGTTGCCGCCCTCTGCGGGGTCCGGCGTGTAGTACTTGATGACCGAAAATCGGTTCATCGATGGTACGTAGAGCAAGCCGGTTTCCGGGTCGGCGGCCGCACCGGCCCATCCGGCGCCGCCGCCGACGTGCGGTCGCTGGATGGTGCCTTGCAGTCCGTCGTCGTAGCTCAATGTCGGCGGGCTGAACAAGGGCCCGAGCTGGAAGTTCTTCACCGCCTCGATCGCCATCGCGCGGATCTCGGGGGTGAAGTCGACCAGATCGTCGGTGGTGACGCCCTGGTATTCGAAGGGAGGCGGTTTGGTCGGGAACGGTTGCGTCGGCGAGAGCGCCTCGCCCTCCATGTCGGTGTCGGTCGCGACCGGACGCTCTTCGATCGGCCAGACCGGGTCGCCGGTCGCGCGGTCAAAGACATACGTGAACCCCTGCTTGCTGACCTGGGCGACCGCCTTGGTCGCCCGGCCGTCGGTGCTGATGTCAATCAAGGTCGGGGCGGCGGGCAAGTCGTAGTCCCATACCCCGTGGTGGACCGCCTGGAAGTGCCACATCCGCTGGCCTGTCTCGATGTCGAGCGCCACCAGACTTTCAGCGAAGAGGTTGTCGCCCGGCCGGTGGCCGCCGTAGTAGTCGCCCGTCGGGGTGCCGATGGGGAGGTAGATATACCCCAGCTCGTCGTCGACGCTCAGCATCGACCAGACGTTGGTGTTGCCTGAGTACCGCCATGATTCGTTCAGCCACGTCTCGGCGCCGAAATCGTCGGCTTGCGGGACGGTGCGGAACGTCCACTTCGTGTTCCCGGTGCGGGCGTCGACCCCCTTGAGCCATCCGGGCGGCGCTTCTTTGGTGGTCGTGCCGTCGGAAATGACGTTCGGCGTGACCACGACATCGTGCGCCACAATCGGCGGGGAAGCGACGCCGAACCGATTGCGCCGGTCGGCGTCTGTGCCCCGGACTGCGCGAGGCAGGTCCTCCATGAGGTCGACCCGACCGTTGTCGCCGAAGTCGAGCACCGGCGCCCCGGTCTGCGCGTCAAGCGCGATGAGGTACCCCGCGTTTGTGCCGAAAAAGATACGAGCGTCTGTGGCGCCCGGTCGGTCGTCCGACCAGTACGCGACACCTCGAGAGTTGTAGAAGTGCGTGGGACGCCCACCGAGATACGCCTCAGGATCGTGGACCCAGAGGGTTTCGCCGGTGGCCGCATCCACCGCGGCGACCTGATGCAGGGCGGTGGAGAGATACATGACGCCACCGACCATCAATGGCGTGGCCTGGAACATGCGGAACTGTATGTTCGGGACGGTCTCTCGGATGGTGTCGAGGTCCAGGCCGACATCGGCAGATTGCCAGCGCCAGGCGACACGCAAGTCGTCGAAGTTCGTGGCGTCGATCTGGTCCAGCGGTGAATATTTGGTGCTGCCGAGGTCTCCACCGTAGCTGCGCCACTCGCCGTCGGCGGCGCCATACTGTGCGACCGCGAAGTTGGGCGAGGCAAGCATGGCCCACCCGCAGAAGACTCCGACGACGCGTTGCCTGCACACAGTGAGCATGGGGCCTCCTCGCCGGGTGCCGCCCGCCGGCCGTGCATGGCCCGGCTAGTCCGGCAGTGCGAATACGAATAGTCCGTTACCACCAACCGGCCGTTGTGCTTCCGGCGTGAGCTGTGCCGGCAGCATGCCGCCCCAGCTCGCGCCGCCGGCGCCAGTGGGGACCGCCAGATACTGCTTGCCGTCTACCGCGAAGGTGATCGGGAACCCCTGGATGGAGGTCGGGAGCTTGGTGGACCACACGGTGTCTCCCGTATTGACATCGAAGGCAAAGATGTCGCGGTCCCAGCCACCGGCGAACGCCAGCCCGCCGGCCGTGGTCAGCGCCGCGCTGGTGATCGGGGTGCGGAAACGGCGACGCCATTTCACTTCACCGGTTCGCATGCTCATGGCCAGAAACTCGCCGAGCTGCTCGTCACTATCCGGATGATGATGGTTCGTCCGCCGGACAGGTCCCGTGCCACCGCCGCCCGCCACCCGGTCGACTGGTCCGAAAACGGCCGTTTCGCAGTTGAGATTGATTGGGATGAAGAAGGTCTCGAGCGCCGGGTAGTAGGACATGGCGCGCCAGCTCTTGAAGCCGGCGGTGCTGGGGCACCAGTGGACCTCTTCCCCAATCACCGGGATGGTGCCCTCCAGATAGGTGACCTGGCCGGTGTTCGGGTCGATGTCGGCGACCGTCTGGTAGCCGAGGTCGTGCGCGTTCCGAAAGCGGCCGGTCTGCAGCGCCATCTCCCACAGGACTCCGATCTTGCCCATGGTGAAGACAGATCGCCGGTCGTCGTAGTCGACGAGCACGCGCTCGAACACTTCGTCCATGTCGAGCGTTTCGCCGGGGAGATGCTGGTAGTACCACTTCATCTCGCCGGTATCGGGGTCGAGCGCCAGGGTCGAGTTGGTGTAGAGCGCATCGCCATCCGTGCCCCGGACGGCGCGCGCCCACGGCTTGGCCTGCGAGGTGCCGTGAAATAGGGTACGGGTCTCGGGGTCGTAGCTCCCGGGAATCCAGGAGTCGCTACCAGCCCGAAACATGGGGGGGAGGTCACCCCACGAGTCGCCCCCGCGCGTGCCGGGCAGCGCCACGGTGGAGGTGCGCCAGAGTTCTTCGCCTGTCTGCGCGTCGAGACCGACAATGAAGCAACTTTCTTCGCGGTATCGGCCACAGCCGGTGAGGCCTGAGACAACCTTCCCGTCCGCCACGATTGATCCGCTCGAGAACTGGTAGCCAACCCCTTGGTCAATATCGGCGTCCCAGACCTCTTCGCCGTTGGTCGCGTCGATGGCCACGACATGGGCGTCGGCCGTGTTGAGAAAGATCTTGTCCTCGTACATCGAGATGTTCCGAGTCATGCGGCCCGGCGGCGGTCCACCGAAGCTGTTACCGGGGGCGTCCGCTCCGCGGATGTACTCCCAGATCAAGTCGCCGGTGGCGGCATTGATGGCGTGCACCACCTCGCCTGGATTCGCAATGTAGAGCACGCCGTCGTGAACCAGCGGCGTCGTCTGCTGGGGACCGGCTCGCAGAGCCCAGCTCCAGACCAGGCGCAGGTCGCCGACATTGTCGGCTGTGATCTGGTCGAGGGGACTGTGGGCCTGGGCATCCAGGGTTCGGCGCCAGTTGAGCCAATCGCTCGCGGGCGGATTCTGGAGCATGGCGTCGGTGACCGGCACATAGTCCTGCACCTGCGCGCTCGCGATCGAGGAGGCACAGAGGGACGCAAGGACGAGCGCGACGGTCGAGAGGCGGCGGCGTGTCATAGAGAACTCCTAACGAGCGACCCGACCCGGACCGGACGGCATCCAGAGGCCGGCGAGACGCGAAGTGTGCGCGATGTGCGGCGATTATATCGTTCTGATGCCAACCTGGGCGTTTAGTGTGCCAAACCGCGAAGACGGATCATGTGATTGGCCGTATTCTATTGAGTGGCGTGTATCGCGTTTGGAGACGCCGACTGTAGGCGCCGCGGAGCTGAATTCCAGAATGAGGACATTACACGTTCGCCCGGTGGTTGCGCTCGCGGCCGTGCTTCTGTCAGTGGTTGTTGCATCGGCGTCGGCCCAGCCCGGGCAAGGCGGATCCCCGCAATCGCGCCCTGGCGTCGTGGTGGTGCCGTTCGAGAACCTCGCGGGTGCCGCAGCGGACGCCTGGATTGGTGCCGGTATTGCCGAGACCTTGGCCACGGGATTTCCCGATGGGTCCATGGTCGTCACAGTGTTGCCATCCGGGCCACCGACGTCGGTCGAGACTGGCGCTGACGTGACGCTCGCCGAAGAGTCGGCGGCAGCTCGGGCGATCGAGGTGGCGAGAGGCCTGGGGGCCCAATTTCTGGTGAGCGGCGCGTACCAACGGCTGGGTGAGTCCATTCGCATTACCGGTCGACTTGTCGACCTGGCAGATGGGTCGGTTGTCCGATCGGCGAAGGTTGATGGCGTGGTCGACGACCTGTTCGCATTGCAGGACCAGGTCGTCGCGGATCTGTCTGGCACGCTGCCGGCACCGGTCACGCGCGTCGAGCGGACGACGCCCGCCGCACCGGTGCCCCCGGTAGAGCAGGTCCCGCTCCCAGAGCCGGCTGCCGTCGCCCCCGCACCTGCCGCCGCCCCCGCTGGTACGGTGGCTTCCGCAGGTTTGGCAGTGCAACTGCCCACCGGGATGCTTGCCGCGATTCAGGGCCCCGCGCCCCCGGTTGCCCCGGCGGTCATGGCGCGCGACGAGGCGGGCCGCACCACGGTGCGCGCCATCAGGTTGTCGGAAGGTCTCAGGCTCGATGGCGTACTTGACGAAGCCGTGTATTCCGAGGTGCTGGCCATTACCGACTTCTTGCAACAGGTGCCTGTGGAGGGCGCGCCGGCGAGCGAGAAGACCGAGGCGTGGATCATGTTCGATGACACGAACGTGTATGTCTCCGCCCGTATCTGGGATTCGGCGCCAGAGAGCGAATGGGTCGCGAACGAAATGCGGCGGGACACCAGCCAGTTGCGTCAGAACGACACGTTCGCCGTGTTCTTGGACACCTTCTACGACCGGCGGAACGGCTTCAACTTCTACACCAATCCACTCGGCGCGCGCGCGGACTCGCAGTTTACCAACGAGGGGAACCCGAACGGCGACTGGAATCCAGTGTGGAATGTTCGCACCGGCCGGTTCCCCGGCGGGTGGACTGCGGAGATGCAGATTCCGTTCAAGACGCTCCGCTATCGTTCGGGGCCGGCGCAAGTGTGGGGCGTGCAACTCCGTCGGGCGATCCGTCGCAAGAATGAGTGGGTGTATCTGACTCGCCTGCCGATCTCGGCCGGCGGCGGCGGTGGTTCAGCTGGCATCTTCCGGGTGTCGTCGGCCGGCACCCTGGTCGGCATCGAGCCGCCGGAAGCGAGCCGGAATATCGAGATCAAACCGTACGCCATTGGCAACCTGACACGTGACACCGTGGCCAATCCCGATGGCGGCCACAAGCGTGACGGCGATTTTGGACTCGACGTGAAGTACGGCATTACCCGAAACCTGACGGCTGACCTGACGTACAACACCGACTTCGCGCAGGTCGAAGTAGACGAACAACAGATCAACCTGACGCGCTTTAGCCTCTTTTTTCCAGAGAAAAGGGAGTTCTTCCTGGAAGGGCGCGGGGTATTCGATTTTGCGCGGGGCGGTATTGGCGGCGGGTTCCGTGGGGGTGGCGGTGGATTCTTCGGGGGCGGGAACGCCCCGACCTTGTTCTACAGCCGGCGCATCGGTCTCGACAATGGCCAGGTGGTTCCGATTCTCGGCGGAGGCCGTGTCACCGGCCGGATCGGCAAATTCAATGTGGGCGCGTTGAGTATTTCGACTGATGACAAAGCGTTGGGGCGGCCAGAGTCGACCAACTTCACCGCGGTCCGGGTGAAGCGCGACGTCCTGCGCCGAAGCGCCATCGGCGGGATACTCACCAATCGGTCGGTCTCAGCCTCCGGCGACGGGTCCAGTCAGACCTACGGCGTGGATGGAACCTTCGCCTTCTACGAGAACATTCAGATGTTGGGGTACTACGCGAAGACCGAAACGCCGGACCCTGACATCGTGGGCGAGAACAGCAGCTACCAGGCCAAGTTCGATTACGCCGCGGACCGCTACGGCATGCAGGTCGACCACCTGCTCGTGGAGGACGATTTCAACCCGGAAGTCGGCTTCATACGACGCGACAATTTTCGGCGGACGTTTGTGGAGGGGCGCTTCAGTCCACGCCCGCGTTCGATCGACGCCGTGCGCCAGTTTCGATTCATCGGCAGTGTGGACTACATTCTGGGCGCCGATACCAATCTGCTGGAGACACGAACAAACCAGTTTGCCGTCCAGGCCGAGTTCGAGAGCAGCGACCGACTCGGGGTCACGCTCCGGGACAACTACGAGCTCTTGCTACGGCCGTTCACGCCAGGGGGTGGAGGGTTCTCGATTCCGGTGGGCGGGTACGCGTTCAATGACGTGGAAGTGGCCTATTCGCTGGGGCAACAGCGCCGCGTGAACGGTGGGATCACGCTGCTGCGCGGCGGTTATTTTGGCGGAGACATTACAACGTTGGGCATCACCCAAGGTCGCATCGCTGTGTTGCCGCAGATGTCGATCGAACCGAGCATCACGTTCAATTGGATCGACACCCCGCAGGGCACGTTCCGGACGGACCTCGCCGTGACGCGCATCAACTACGCGTTTACGCCCCGGATGTTCTTTAGCGGTCTGGTGCAGTACAACTCGGCCAACGATACGGTGAGTAGCAACATGCGGTTCCGGTGGGAATACAGCCCCGGGAGCGAACTCTTCGTCGTCTTTTCCGAAGACCGTGACACCGAGACGCTGCGCCCGAACCAGTTCACGGAACTCCGCAACCGCGGCTTCGTCATCAAGTTCAATCGCTTCTTTCGTTTTTAGACGGGGCGCTGCCCCGGACCCCGCGTGGCCGCTCCGGGCCCCGCGTGCCCCACTCCGCGGCCACTGGCGCGCATTGTTGCGCGCCGTGGGGGCTACGCCCCCGCTCGCACGACGGCGGAGCTGTCCGTGCTCGGTCACTGGGGGGCGGTGGTAGCGCGTCAGGTTATAGATTGACACTCCTCTGGCGGTCCGCCAGACTAACGTGATCAGAGATATTGCACCCGGGCGAGGAGTCGTCTAGAGCATGCCAAAGATGTCACCACTGAGTGCCGCAGCGAGATGGCCGGTGGTAGTGGTCGTGATGTGGGTGAGCGTCCTCGTCGCTCCGCTCGGGGCGCAGACGGCCTCCGAGGCGACCGCCGAGCTACTGGACGGCACTCTGGAGCGGTACTGCATCACCTGCCACAACGACCGCTTGCGCACGGCTGACCTCAGCCTCGCGAATCTCGACCTGACCCGCATCGGAGAGCACGCGGAGCTGTGGGAAGGTGTCGTCGCCAAGTTGCGGGCGGGCTCCATGCCGCCCGCGGGCCGGCCGCGTCCTGAGGCCGCCGCCTACGACCAGCTGGCTGTCTGGGTTGAATCAGAAATCGATCGGCAGGCGGCCACCCTGCCGAACCCCGGCCGTACGGAAGCGGTACACCGTCTGAACCGGGCGGAATACGCCAATGCCGTGCGAGACCTGCTGGCACTTGAGGTCGACGTCGATGCGCTGCTCCCGGCGGACGATTTCGATGAGTTCGGTTTCGACAACATGGCCAACGTCCTGAGCGTGTCGCCCGCGCTCATGGGACGGTATCTGTCGTCGGCGCGCAAGATTGGTCGCCAGGCGTTGGGTGAGACGCCGATTGGACCAGCCATCTCCACCTATGAGGTGCCGATTCTGCTCGTGCAGAACGACCGGATGGGGGAGGACCTGCCGTTCGGGTCACGCGGCGGCGTGGGGGTGCGGCACTACTTCCCGGTGGATGGTGAATACGACCTCCAGATACGACTCCATCGCAACTACGTCGACTATATCCGTGGCATGGGGTCGCGGCACGAGCTCCAGGTGCGGCTGGACGGCGCGCTGGTTCGCACCTTCACGTTTGGCGGCGATGAACCCGCTGTCGTGCAGGCGCCGGCCAGCTACGGCGGCAACCAGTTCGGAGACCCCGCGTGGGAAGAGTACATGCTGTTCGCAGACGCAAACATGCGTGTGCGGTTTCAGGCTGACTCGGGTCCGCATGTCGTCGCGGTATCGTTCGTACGCAAGTTCACCGAGCCGGAAGGCGTCTTGCAGCCGCGGCAGAGCGTGTTCGCCGTTGCCGTGAACGAGATGCGGGACGGACCGGCGGCGGTGGAGCACGTGGCCATTGGGGGACCGTATTCGAGTGACGGACCTGGCGACACCCCGAGTCGCGATGCCATTTTCGTCTGCCGGCCCGCGAGCGACTCGCGCGCCGACGAAGAGTCTTGTGCGCGCGCCATTCTGGGATCACTGGCGCGCCGAGCCTATCGTCGCCCCGTTGAGGCGGGTGATGTGAACGTGCTGATGGACTTCTATCGCGCCGGGCGGGATGACGGTAGCTTCGATGCCGGCATCCAGCTGGCCCTGGAGCGACTGCTGATCTCGCCGGACTTTCTGTTCCGGGTGGTGCGCGATCCGGCGGACGTCGCGCCGGGGACCGCCTACGCGCTGACCGACCTGGAGCTGGCCTCTCGACTGTCGTTCTTTCTCTGGTCCAGCGGTCCAGACGACGCGCTGTTGGGGCTGGCCGAGCAGGGCCTCCTGAGCGACCCGGAGGTGCTGGAGCAGCAGACTCTGCGGATGCTGGACGACCCGCGGTCCACAGAGCTCGTCCGAAACTTCGCCGGTCAGTGGTTGTATCTGCGCAACCTGCGGGCCGCCGTGCCGGACGCCATCGCGTTTCCGGAATTCGACGAGAATCTGCGCGACGCATTTCAACGCGAGACCGAGTTGTTCGTCGACAGCCTGATCCGCGATGATCGGGGCGTGCTGGACCTGCTGGGAGCGAACTATACGTTCGTCAACGAGCGACTCGCTCGGCACTACGGCATTCCGGACGTCTACGGCAGCCATTTCCGCCGGGTATCGCTTGATGAAGAGACGGCCGAGCGCCGGGGCGGTATCTTTGGACACGGCAGCCTGCTGACCGTGACCTCCTACCCGAACCGCACGTCACCGGTGCTTCGCGGTAAGTGGATGCTGACCAACGTGCTCGGCACGCCGCCGCCGCCGCCGCCAGCCGACGTGCCCGACCTGCCGACTCGCGGCGAAGACGGCCAGGCGGCCACCGTCCGTGACCGACTGGCGCGCCATCGTGAGAGTCCGGCGTGTTCGGTCTGTCACGCGCCGATGGATCCGCTGGGACTGGCGTTGGAGAACTACGACGCTGTCGGGCGCTGGCGCACGACGGGCGAGGCGGACTTACCGATTGATTCGTCTGGACGTCTGCCAGACGGGACCACCTTCGAAGGCCCGAGCGGTCTCAGAGCGCTGCTGCTGGAGCGGCGTGAGCAATTCGTCGGCACGATGACCGAGAAGCTGTTGGCCTATGCGCTGGGTCGGGCGCCAGAGTATTTTGACCGACCGACAGTGCGTGGGATTACGCGCGCGGCCGCCGCCGATGACTACCGCTGGTCGTCTATCATTGTGGGTATCGTACAGAGTTCACCATTTCGGATGCGGAAAGCAGAGTCATGATCATTACAAAAAAGGCCATCGCTCGTCGCACGGTCCTCCGCGGCATGGGTGCCGCGCTGGCGCTGCCGTTCCTCGACGGCATGGTGCCGGCGTTTGCGGCCATCCGTAACAGTGCAGCCAACCCGCCGCGTCGACTCGGGATTGTCTATTGTCCCAACGGGATGATGATGGACCATTGGACCCCGTCCGGTGACGGATCCGGGTTCAAGTTCTCGAAGATCCTGCAGCCGTTGCAACCCTACCGCGATCAGATTCAGGTGCTGTCCGGCATGCACGGCGTCGAGAGCGAGGGGCCGCACGCGCGTGCCTCCACGCGGTTTCTGACCGGAGTGCCTTCGAAGCAGGACGATGGGTCGAATCTGCTCGGCGGTGTATCGATGGACCAGATTGCGGGGCGTGTGCATGGGCGCGAGACGCAATTAGCGACATTGGAGCTGTCACTAGATGGCCGCGACTTTGCCGGGTCATGCGACGACGGGTTCAGTTGTGCCTACACGAACACGATTGCCTGGGCGAACGAATCGACGCCACTGCCGATGGAGAACAATCCACGCGTGGTGTTCGAGATGCTCTTCGGAGACACCGGGAGCACGGACCCCCGTATTCGCCAGGCTCGATTGTCGAAGGACGCGAGCTTGCTGGACTCGGTGACAGAGCGCGCCGCCGACCTGTCGAGGCAGCTGGGAGGCAGCGACCAGGCCAAGTTGGCCCAGTATCTCGACGCCGTGCGCGACATCGAGCGTCGCATCCAGATGGCCGAGATGCAGAGCGACCGCGAACTGCCGGTCGTGGCCCAACCGGCCGGTATTCCCGGGACCATGGGCGAGCACGCCAAGCTGATGTTTGATCTGATGGCGCTGGCCTACGAGACAGACCTGACACGCGTGACCACTTTCATGCTGGGGCGCGAGATCACCGGCCGGACCTACGCCGAAATTGGTGTGCCGGATGCCCATCACCCGATTTCACACCATCAGAAAGATCCGGAGAAGCTGGTCAAGCTCACCAAGATCAATCAGTACCACGCGCAGCTCTTCGCGGACTTCATCGAGCGTCTCAGCGCCACCCCTGACGGAGACGGTTCGCTCTTGGACCACTCGATGATCGTCTACGGCGCTGGCATGGGCGACAGCAACACCCACGCGTCGCAGAATCTGCCGATTCTGCTCGCCGGCGGGGGAGCGGGCACCGGCGGACACCACATCCGGTATCCGGAAAACACGCCGTTGGCAAATCTCCACCTGAGTCTGCTCGACAAGATGGGCGTGCCGGTCGAGGCGCTCGGACATGCGACGGGCCGTCTGCCGCTCGATCCCTTGCTAGGCGCATAGGCACCTGAGCACGGGGACTCTTCGTGGCCCGGTCCTCCCTGGTCCGGGCCGTTTTTATTGCGGGGCGCCGTCCGCGCGGTCGTAGCTCGGCGCTGACCTGCGTTGCCTCGTTGAGCTTCGGTGCGTGGCCGCGATATGATCCACAATTTATCGGCGGAGCACGGACCTCGTCGAGGAGGATACATGCCTGAGGCATCGCTCGCAGAACTACTCAACCTGACCGCGCCTCCGGTGGCGATTGCGTTCGTCGACACGGCCCCTGTGGGGGTGCCGCACGTCGGCGCGGCGGAGCCGGCCGGATGCGGGTATTGGCGCCGAGCGATTTCGGGAGAGGTCTTCTACACGGTGGCCGATGATCACAAGTCCTGTCCGGTCGGCGCGCACACGCACAACGTGTCGCTGTCGGCGACGGAGACGGAGGGACTGATGGGGCTTATCGACACCATGGTCGGGCTGGAGTACCTGACCATGGAGGACGTCGGGAAGATCCCGACGCGCAAGACGCCGCTCGATGTGGCGGTGTACGCACCGCTCGACGCCACCCCCGTGCCACCCGACGTGGTGTTGGTTCGGGGCAACGCACGGCAACTCATGCTGCTGGCCGAGGCGGCGCAGGCGGCCGGCTTGGCGGGTGCCGGGCCGAGCATGGGCCGGCCTACTTGTGCGGTCGTGCCAGAAGCGATCAATGCGGCGTGCACGTCAGCGAGTTTTGGCTGCGTCGGCAACCGTGTCTACACCGGCGCGAGTGACGACGAGGGTTACTTCGCCATCCCCGGGGCACAGCTCCACGCGCTGGAGGAGAAGCTGGCGGTGATCGTCCGCGCGAACCACGAGCTGGAGAAATTCCACCGCGACCGCGCAGCCCCTGCGCAGCAGGCGTAGATCTGAAGGCCCGCCGTTAGGCTCTGTGCCGGCCGCCGCGGTTCAGATGCTGTGGCCGATCCACCGGCCGGCGAAGATGACGCCGATCCATAGAAGCAATGAGGCGGCACCGGCGACTCGGGCTGCCTGCGGGGGGCGCGTGGCGGTGTCCCATTGGTCGACACTGCGCAGCGTGCGGAACTGGAACCAGGCCATGTTGGCACCAGCCAGAACCAGCAGCAAGAGCTTGATCTGAAACGCGGGGTTCTCGATGTAGGCGCCGGCTCGAGTCATGAACAGGCCGGTGCCGGTGATGACGGCGAGGACGAACGCTCCCCACGTCCAGCGGACCATCTCGCGGGTCATGCGGCTCGCCGGAATGCTGAGCGCGGTCTTCCCGAGCAAGCGGAGGTCGACCATGAGAATGGATCCGACCACGAGGCCGACCCCCAGCACGTGCAGGGATTCCAGGAGCGGGAACCACCAGGTGAACCCGATATGCTCCGAAAGCGGGAGCGCCTGCACCCAGTTCCAGAATTCAGGAAACGGGACCGAGGTGTCTTCATTCATAGAGGAAATAGAGGTAATCGGTGTAGGCGATCCAGCGTCCGGCCAGCACGACGCCGACCCACATCAACAGTGACACCACGGCCATCACGCGGGCCGAGATCACACGCGCGGCCGTGCGTTCCCAGTAGCCAGGCTCACGTGTGTTCATGCGGTAGATGACGAGCGCGATGGCGACGGCCGGGACCAGGCACATGAATTTCCAGCCGAATACGGGATTGAAGAAATACCGGCTCGGGCGCCCAATCACGAAGAGTAGGCCGGTGATGGCGTTGACGAGGAGTGCCCACCAGGTCCAGGGCATGAGACGGCCGATCATCTCGCTGACCTGCTGACTGGGCGCCGCGAGGCCCAAAATCCGAAGATGGATCATCACGGTTGAACTCATCACGACGGCGATGCCGAGGATGTGCAGCGATTGGGCGATGGGGGGTAACCCCGGGACATTGCCCAGCAGATACACCGCTGCTTCCTGGGCCTGGCTCCCGGTGAGCCAGGCGGCCACGCTTTCGTTCATGGCCGGTATAATAGCGCACCGTTCCTCGCACCATCCTGTGCGGTATGGCTTGGCGGATTTCCATGACTGACATTCAGACGTTGCGTGTGCCGTGGTGTAGCGCCCGCGCCGCGATCCGCGTGGGACGACAACGCACGGTCGGCGGCGCACTCGTCCTGGCGCTACTGGCCCCC
>CAWWAF010000067.1:0-20541 GCA_963934795.1 uncultured bacterium | reverse complement strand
GACGGACGACCTCGAGCAGCGGCTTCGGGAGATCCGGGAGGGGGCTGCCCAGTTCATGAACCGCCAACGCGAATTGGGCAACGAACTTGGTCGGCTCGGCATCCGAGAGACGGAGCTGGTCGAGCGGGCATTGGAGCAGGCTCGCGACCTGCACGAGATCGACCTCGATCGGGTCGTCGATGGTGTGGCGATCGCCGAGGACGTGCGGGTTCGAGTGCGCGATGAACTTGCGAGGGTGCACGCTCGCTTCTCCGTCGACCAGCCGCTGGATCCACGCGTCGTCGAGCTCCTGGTCGAGTCTCTGTCGGACGCCGTCGATGGCCTCGTGAGGGCGCTGGCCGACACGGCGCCCGGCGTCGTCCGGCATGCGGTCGCGGCGTTGGGGCGGATCCGTGACCCTGCGGCGGTGGAGGGCCTCGTCGGAGCCCTTGCACATGCGGACATGGCCGTCGTCCAGGAGGCGGCACAGGCACTCGGCCGCATTCGCGGTGACGCGGCGGTGGACGGACTGGCGACGGGTCTCAGAACGGCTGGATGCGAGGCCGCCAAGGAGATCGTCCGCGCCCTCGGGCGAATCGGCGGAGAGCGGGCGGTCGACGCACTGATCGCGGCGACCGATGACGCCAGTCCAGCCGTCAGGAAAGCGGTGATTGAGGCGTTGAGTGGCCCGCGCTGGGGGAATCGCGTGGCGGCACCGGTCGCGCGGCCGAGACCCGATGTGAACCCCGCGGCGGCCCCAGACCCGAACTGAGGCGCGGCGAGGGCACCGGGGCTTGTCGGGGTCCCCAGCGTGCGCCGCGTCTATTTGCCCCGTCTAGATCGCCCGGGGTCCTCCCTGGGGCCACGACCCCTAGCTCTTGCGTCCGCCCCGACGACGGCTGCCACCGCCACCGCTGCTGTTGCGGCCACTACCGCTGCTGTTGCGACCGCTACCGCGGCGAGCCTTGGCCTGCGGACGAGGGCGGTGAACACTGGAAAGCAGGCGGTCGTACTTGCCCATGATCACGTCCCACCGATAGTTGGTCCGGACGTAGTCGCGGCCATTGCGCCCCAGGCCCGCGCGCAGATGCGGATCCTGGATGAGCAGACGCAGACACTCGCGGAACTCCTCGCGGTTCGCGTAGTAAAGTCCGCCGTTGCTCCGCTGGCAATGGTCCATGACGACCTCACTGCGAGCGTTGGCCAGCACCGGCGTGCCGATTGAGAAGGATTCCAGCGCAAGCAGCGAGAGACTCTCGAACGGGGAGGGCACGACCACCACGGTGGCCGCCTCGAGGGCTTCGAACCGTTCGGTCTCGGACAGCAGGCCAGCGAATCGGATGTGCGGCGCCTCCGGGATCGGCATCAGCTTCACGCCCATCAGCACGAGCGACGCGTCACCCTCCGACTCGGCGTAGGTATTGAAATAGTCGATGAGTTCTTCGCACCCCTTGCCCGGGTCGATTCGACCGCCGTAGAGCACCAGCGGGCCATACAGGCGGTGTCGCCGACGGAATACCGCGCCACGCGAGGTAAGCGGGGAGCCCACGGCACCGTTCCCATTCATGGTGGTGGCCTCCGACTCCACGTCGTCGTCGGTACTCGGTGACGCTGCTTGAGGCGCGGTCATGACGTCGTGACGCTGCGACTGCGGCAGGTCGACGCCGCACCCCACGGTTTCTTCGACCTTGGGGTTACACGCAAACAGTTGTTTGATGAAGCCCCGTTCCACGGTGGTGTTGAAGGCGATACCGGCCGGGGCGGAGAACACCTCGCGATAGATCTTGAGGCGGATCGCCGGTTCATCGTGCGCGGTCGGCACGAGAATGCTGCGTGCCGGGTCGACTTTCAAGCCCAGCACAGTCGGCGCGTACAGATACGTGAAGAAGATCAGCGCGTCGTAGGTCTTGTGGTGCTGCTCGAGATACGACTGCAGCGCGGGACACCATGGCCCCTGGCGCTTCAACCACTCTTCTTCTTCCGCGGCCGAGTGATCGTTGTTAAAGATCCAGTCGGAGTATTCGTTGAACGAGGCGATATCGCGTGTGCGCTCGTTCGCGAATCGCCTGACGGTGACGCCGCGGATGCGGTCCTCGCCCTCCGGATATTCGTTCTTCCAGGTGATGTAGTCGCGCGCACACGTGGTGAGCACTTCCACCTGATGTCGGCTGGCGAGCCGCTCCGCGACCAACCGACAGTGATACTCGGAGCCGCCAAGTATTTCTCCGCCGTAGCGTTGGATGACGAAAGCGATTTTCACAGATGTCTCGTGTTCTCGTGCAACAAGTCGTTGGCGCGCTGTTCGAACGCCCCGGTGATGGCGCTGACGCGAACGGTTGGCATGCTCGACGGGTCAGACGCCGAATCGCGCCAATAACTCGTCCAGGTGCCTCTCGAAGCGTGCAGCACTGAAGTCGAGCAACCGGTGCCGCTGGCCTTCGAGCACGGCCTCGCGTAGGTCGTCATCGTACACCAGGAGACCCAGCATTTCCGCCGCGTACTCCAGGTCTTTGGGGGCGAATGTGACCCCGGCGCCCCCCAATGTCTCAGGCACGGCCGTGGACGCATAGGCCAGCACGGGTACATCGGTCGCCATCGCCTCGACGACGGGGACGCAGAATCCTTCGTGTTCGCTCAGCGACACGTATGCGTTTGCCGTCCGGTAGAACGTGGCGAGGTCGGCGTCTGGCACCGAGCCGACGAACCAGAACCGTTCACTCGTCATCCGATACTGCGACATTAGCGCCCGGATCATGGAGTAGTAGCGTGGACAGGTGTCCTCCCGTCCCACAAAGATGAACCGGTGGAAGGCGTCGACATACCGCTTGTAATGCTCGGCAAGCCGCAGAATATCCTCGATCTTCTTGTTTGGCGCCATCCGTCCAACGAACAAGATGTTGGTCAGTCCGTCGCGTAGCACGCGCTCGAGTGCCGGGCGAGCGGGCGCCTCGGTCAGCCGATCGGTATCCACCGCGATGGGAAAGACGCCGGTGTGACGGAATCCCAGTGCGTCCAGCTCGCTACGGTTGTATTCGGAATCGCCGAGCGCCAGGTCCACACGGCCGGCCAGTGCCGCGAGCTCTTCACGTCCGCGCGTGACGAGCGCGGCGGTACCCGCGTCGTACCCCGTGAAGAAATGGGCGGGCGTGATGTTGTGATACTGGATGATGCGTCCGCTGGGTAATCCCGCCAGCGCCTCGCTCATCGGCGACGCGATGGCGAAATGCAGGATGGTCAGGTCACCGTTCCGCGCCGCCGGGTCCGCAAAGGCGCCGATGTCGCCCGCCAGCTCGTCGTCGATGGTCAGCGCATAGATCTGCGACTCGTGGCCACGTTTACGCAACAAACCGCGGACGCGGCGAGCGCTGTCTCCCACCGCGTCACCGCGGTGAGCAGCCGGGAGCCATTGGTTGATCACCATCGAGCTAGATATTTTCGCCGCTTTCGCCCGGTGCGAATGGAAGGGCTTTGTAGGCTGAGGGGCGATAGAGCCGCAACTCTTCCAGCCGCTCCCATTCCGCGAATCGTTGCCAGAAGTCCGGGCGCACCGGTACCGGCTCGCAGCGCGGCGCCCGTTGCACCCGTTCGATCGCGTCGAGGAGTGTGCTGCTGAAATCCTGTGCGAGCATGCGGTCCAGGGCCGCGTCTTGACCGCGGACAATCTCCTCCTCAAGCGCGTGGTCCGTCAGGATGGTGTTCATGAGGGATGCGACGTGCCGTGGGTCCTTCCGGTCATAGAGCACCCCGGCATTGTCCATGGTGGCCGGAACCGCGGCGGCGGCATAGGCCATCACCGGGACGCGTGCGTGAAACGCCTCCACGAGTGGCACGCAGAAGCCTTCGTGCTCGCTGGCCGAGAGGAACAGGTCGGCGACGTCGTAACACGCCGATAGCGCGGCGTTCGAGACATGACCCAGGATGTGCACATCCTGAACCTGCAGCGTCGCTATCAGGTGATGGAGTGAGGTGAGATACGTTTCGAAGCCGCCGTATGATCCGACCAGCAAGAGCCTGGCTCGGGGCTGATGTTTGACGCGATACGCGTGATAGAACCGGATGACGTCGTCGATCCGCTTGTTCGGGATGATGCGCCCCACGAACAGGATGTTCGGGCGCTCGTCATCAAACTCACTGATCAGGGTGCGGTCCGGAGGCTCGTCGAGGTGTACGAAACTGGGCACCACCGGGAGCACCCCCGTACGTAGGAACCCGAACTGTTCTAATTCCTGGCGGTTGAACTCGGAGTCACCGAGTGCCAGGTCACAACGATTGACATAGGCACTCAGCTCCCGGCGACCGCTGTAACACTGCCGCACCAGGTCTTTGTGCACGCCGATGAAATATTCGGGCGGCGTGATGTTGTGATACACGAGCACCATACGGTCGGGCAGTGCATACGCAATGCGGGACGCGCGAGACCCGATGGAAAAATGGTGGATCAGGATGTTGTCTGGATGCGACGCGCCCACCAGATCGCGATAGTCGTGCGTGAGCGGCTCCAACCGAGGTTCGGCCGTTTCGACGAAGATCTCCGACTCGTAGCCGGCCGCGCGCAACGCGGCCTGGATACCGAGCACTTCGTTGCCGATTGCATCGCCGTAGCCCAGGGTCGCGAGCACCTGGTGCACGGCTGGACGCCTGGCTGGGGTGGCGCCGGTCATGATGTACCTGCTCCATCGTTTGTCGCGGACGCTGGGCCGGTCGGCAACCGGTCGACCAACGCTCGTCCCGGCGGCACGTCGCGCCGTCGACGTCCGATCCAGCCCGGGAGCGGTTCTTGCCGTCCGATGTGAGTCCGGTCCTCGCGCTCCAGCCGGTCCAGCATATTCAGATATTTCCGCTCGATCACCGGCCAGGTGTAGTGCGTGTTGAAGTACGTGCGCCCGTTGGCTCCGAGCGCGCGGCGCAGCGCGCTCTGGGACAGGATGGTGTGGAGCGCCTCGGCGAACTCTTCATAGCTCTCGTAGTACAACCCGGCGTTGCTGCGGACACACTGCCCCACGAGTACGTCGCACTGACCGTTGGCCAGCACCGGTCGACCGAGGGCCCAGGCCTCGAGCGTCACCATCGACAGGCTTTCGTAGTACGACGGCATGACCAGCAGATCAGCGGCTGCGATCGCATCGAACTTTTCTTCGTCACTGACGAACCCGAGGTGGCGGATCTGAGGGTGTTCGGGGATGGGCATGACCGGCTTGCCGATGAGTACCAGTGTGAGCGTGGGATCCACCCGTGCGTAGTGCCGAAAGTAATCGAACAGCTCTCGGCAGCCCTTGTTCTCATCGATCCGCCCTACGTAGATGATCGTCGGGCCCTCGATGCCTGTCGCCCGTCGAAATCGGTCCGGCTGCGGGTCGGCTGGCACGTCCGAGCCAATACCGACGACGACCCCGGGAACCGCCTCGTTGCCGGAGACGGCGTTGATGAGTGCCCGCTCCTCGTATGAGTTGTACATGAGCGCTCGGACGCCACGGAAGCTGCCCCCAAAGATGTGCAACCCGAGCGCCGGGTCCCGTTCGGCGGTCGGGACCAGTAGTCCGCGCCCGTCGGTTACCCGGAGGCCGTGGTACGCGTGGTAGTACCGGAAGCTGAAAAAGATGCAGTAGTCGTAGTCGGCGCGATGGCGGCGCAAGTGGTTAACGAGTGCCGGACTGGTCGGGCCTTCGCTGCGAAGCCACGCCAGCTCCTCCGCCACAGAGTGCGATTCCTCGAAGACCCGCGTCGATCGGCGCCCAAAATCGTCGACATCGCGCTCGCGACTCACCGGAAATCGGCGGACGGGCACGTCGTTCACCACCTCGAGCCCCGTGTCGAGCTCGTTGCACCACGTGATGTAATCGCGCGCACATGTCGTCAGCACCTCGACGTCGGCATGACGTGCAAGGTGCTCGGCAACGTACCGCGCATGCAGCTCGGCGCCGCCGTTCAGATCGGCCCCGTACCGCTGAACGACGACCGCCAGCCTCACGGTTCGTCGGTGCCGGTGGGCGTGTTGGGCTGTGACGGCTTAGCCGAATCCGCCGTCGGTGCCGCTGCAGGTGTCTGGGCTGGAGCGGCCGCCGGTCTCTCAGCAGGTGCTGAGGCTGGAGCCGCCGTCGGTGTCTGGACGGGAGCGGCCGTCGGTGTTGCTGTCGGTGTCGAGGGCGGAGCTGCCGCTGGTGTGTCGGCGGCGGCACGTGGCGCCTCGGAAGGCGCGACACCCGCCGGTGCGGTCGACCCGGGAGTCGGCGTCTCCGTTGAGCCTTCGCTCCCGGCCGGCCGGGCCGCGTTCGCCTCGCCCTCGCCCGGCCTCCGTCGTGGTCGGCGTCGGCGGCGGCGCGTTCGGGTCGAGCCGGTGGCCGAGGGATCCTCGGCCGCGCCGTCAACCGCGTCGGGTGGCTGCACACTGCGTTTCTGGACCACCGATTCCAGTGCCCGCGAGCGACGTTCCGAGAAATCGAGCCGCCCCGAGACCGATTCGACCAACATCTTGTGGTTCTTGACGTCGAGAGACAGTCGCGTCATCTCGACGACCAGATTGTTCAGCACCTCGTAGTTCAACGCATCGAGTTGTTCCCGCGCCGCGAACTTCTTGCCGACCTGGTCGAATTGGACGCTCACGCGCTCAATCAAGTCCGTCTGGCGTTGGAGGAGCTGTACCGTCCAGGCGTTGATTTCAGCTTGCCGGGACAGCGCGAAAACGACCGGGCTCGGGTTGAAAAACAACTTGAGCAACGGATTCAGGAGCTTTCGGATCAGACGGATCAATTTCCCCATCGGTCCTCTGGACGATGCGTAGATCGTCTCTTGATCGAAGTCGAAGACTTCGGGTGGCGGCGGGTACCCACCGGGTTGAACAGCAGGGTCGAGCCCTTTCGGCGGGTCGAGCTGCCGGAAGTGATCGACCAGATCTGAGCGTACCTGGCCCGGGTCGAGAAAACTCTCGAGCTTGACCGTGGCCAGTTCTCGGATCTGCTGCTCGGTGTAGTCCGTACCGCGTTTCTCACGGATGCGCTCACGGATCTGTTCCATGATGCGCGTGACGTCGACTGAATCCGCACGAATGTTGAACTCGGCCATGGTGTTGCTATTGAGTAGTCGCTAAAACGGCCGGTAGATGATGGCCGCGACCGCCACACCCCATCCGACGATGCACGCCGCCAGTGGCCGGTCTCGGAGCAAGATGTCTGTTGGTCCGGGGCCAGAACGGTCGTCGTGTATCAGCATCAGGTAGCGCAGCACGCCGTACATCGGAAACGGAATGGTCAGGGTCAGTAAGTCGGTGTCGAATTCCGCCACCGTGCTCGGGCTCGTCGTGTACACCGCGTAGCTTACCAGGGTCGCTGCCGCGACGATGGTGACCATCTGATCCAAGAGGGCTGGGGTGTAGTGTGCCAGCACCGGACGGTGCCCAACCGCGTCGGTGCCCAGGGCCACCACCTCCTGTCGCCGCTTGGTCAGTCCGAGGAAGAGGGCAAGCAGCAGCGTACATACCAGCAGCCACTGGCTGATCCCTACGCCAAGGACGATGGCGCCAGCCGCGGCGCGCATCACGAATCCGATCGCGATGACGAGGACATCCAGAATCGCAACAGCCTTCAGGGCCCATGTATACAGGGATAGCAAGGCCGCGAACGCCAGAGAGAGCAGCCCCATCCCGGAGCCAAGAAGGAACGAGCCGAGGATGCCACCGGCCAAGAGCAGGCCGGCCACGGTACCGGCGACAGCCGGCGAGACGCGTCCCGCGGCGATCGGCCGGGACGCTTTGGACGGGTGGAGCCGATCGCGAGTCCGATCGCGCATGTCGTTGAGCAGATACATCGCGCTCGACAGCGCACAGAAAATCAGGAACGTGGCGCACGAGCGTGCTACGGCGCCCGGTTCGAGGAGCCGTTCCCCAAACACCAGCCCTGCAAAGACGAAGAGATTCTTGGTCCACTGATCGGGCCGAAGCGAGACGAGTAGATCGGTCGCCAAACGGTGGACCGGCGTCTCACGCGGAGGCGAGACGCCGGTCATTGTCATACTCGATCGTTACGGGCGCCATTGACAGCGCGGTGGGCTGAACGTGGTTCCTCAGGAGGTAAAACTACTCACGGCCTCGGCTTCGGATTCGTACGTGTCGAATACCGTCAGCAGCTTGGTGATGGCCAGCAGATCGGTTATGCGCTTCGTGAGGTTAACCAGTTTGAGGACACCGCCCTGGTGCTTGACAGTGGTGTAGGTCCTCACGATTTCCCCGAGCCCAGCGCTGTCCACATACGGGACATCTCCGAGGTTGAGCAGCAGGTTGGTGTGCCCCTTCTGCATCAGGCTGTTGATTGTCTCTCTCAGCAGCTCGTCGCCCTCGCCGATCGTCAGTTTGCCTTTGAGATCGACGACGACGACGTTCTCAAGTACTCGTTCCTCGATTTTCATGGCAACTCTCCTGCTCCGTCCTACGTACAGCCCGTATGCGGACGCGCGTAAGGCCCTATTTTGACAGGCTTTAGAGCAAAATATGAAAGGGAACAGTACTCTGAAGCCCAACCACTGTCAATGTAATCGGCGTCCGCTGACGCCGGCACTATTCGGTCTCGCGTCGCTGCTTCTTGCGTGTCCGCTTCCTCGCGAGTGCCTGCTTCGCCCGACGTTTGTCGCCCGGCTTCAGGTAATACGAGTGCTTCTTGATGTCCTTGATGATGTCTTCCTGCTGGACCTTACGCTTGAAGCGGCGCAGCGCGCTCTCGATGGACTCGCTGTCTTGCACCTTGACTTCAGCCAAATCTGGTTGTCACCTCCCTTACCTGGTGAACAATGCTGCGCTCACAATGACCGGCGGCAGCCCGAACCGGGTCGAAGAATTGAATATGCTACGCTTTCATCTCCGGAGCGCGAATCTTGCTCCAGAGACGAGGCAAACGGAAATCTTAGGCCGAACGTCGGAGTCCCGTCAACGATGAAGATACTGGTGGTAGGTGGCGGAGCGCGCGAACACGCGCTCGTTTGGAGGCTCCGACAGGAGCCCGGAGTCGCCAATGTCATCTGTGCGCCCGGCAACGCCGGCACCGGGGTGGATGCGAATCGGCCGGTCGACGTGTCTGACCCGTCGGTCATCTTGGCGCTTGCAGAGGACGAATCAGTCGACCTGACCGTGGTCGGGCCAGAGCTGCCACTGGCGCTCGGTGTCCGGGATCTGTTTGCGGCTCGGGGTCGGCTCTTGTTTGGCCCCAGCCGCGTGGCCGCCCAACTTGAGTCCAGCAAGGCCTTTGCCAAGGACTTCATGGCGCGCCATGGGGTGCCCACGGCCCGGTTTCGGGTGTGCGACACCGTCGGCGACGCACTCGATGCCGTGTCCGGTCAGGAGTTCGGGTTCCCGGTCGTCGTCAAGGCCGACGGGCTTGCCGCCGGAAAAGGGGTGACCGTAGCACCGGACCGGGCGACCGCTGAGCGGGCAATACGCGATGCCATGGTCGACGGCCGGTTCGGCTCAGCCGGTCGGCGCGTCGTCATTGAGGAGTGCCTGGTCGGGCCCGAGGTGTCGTTTTTCGCCATTTGCGACGGTCGGCAGGCCCTCGCTCTCCCCACGGCACAAGACCACAAACGGGCGTTTGATGGCGACACGGGGCCGAATACCGGGGGGATGGGAGCGTTCTCCCCGAGCGCGCTTGTGACGCCGGACATCGACGCGCTGATCAAGCGGGAGATTGTCGAACCGGTGTTGGAGGGATTTGCCGCGCAGGGTGACCCGTATCATGGGTTTCTCTATGTCGGCCTGATGTTGACGCCTGACGGCCCGCGGGTCATCGAATTCAACGTGCGACTGGGGGATCCGGAGGCACAGGTCGTGCTTCCGATGGTCAGTGGCGACTTGGCGCCGGCCTTCGAGGCGGCGGCGAGAGGCGCGCTGGGGACCGGTCCGCTCGCGCAGACGCACGATCCACACGTTGGGGTGGTATTGGCGTCTGGTGGATACCCGGGAGCCTACGCGACCGGCGCGCCGATCGACGGTCTCGAGACCGCGGCGGCACTCGACGACGTCCTCATTTTTCATGCGGGCACCGCGGTCCGCGATGGTGCCATCGTCACCACGGGGGGGCGGGTGCTGACGGTGGTCGGTCGCGGCGCTGACGTCAGGCAGGCCATCGATCGGGCCTACGCGGCCGAGGCGTGCATCACCTTCGCGGGCAAGCAGGTGCGTACGGACATTGGTCAGAAGGCCCTATAGCAGGGCGAGGATACAAGACATGAGCGATCTGCAGGTTCAGATTTTGATGGGATCCGGGTCTGACGCCGGGGTGATGGCCAACACTGTTCGCACGTTGCGCGAACTCGGTATCACGTGCGACATCACGGTGGCCTCTGCGCACCGCTCGCCGGACCGTGTCCGTCGGGTCATGGAAGAGGCCGTCACCCGGGGCGTCAAGGTGTTCGTCGTGGGGGCCGGTGCCGCTGCGCATCTTGCCGGTGTGGTCGCGGCCCACACGGCGCTTCCGGTGATCGGGGTGCCAATCGACTCGTCACCACTCGGCGGTTTCGACGCGCTGCTGGCGACCGTGCAGATGCCGCCCGGTATCCCGGTGGCCACGGTTGCAGTCGGGAAGGCCGGCGCCACCAACGCGGCCGTGCTCGCGGCCCAGATTCTGGCGGTCGGCGACCCGGCCGTTGGCACCCGTCTCGACGATTATCGTCGCGGGCTGACCGAAAAAGTTGAGCGCGCCGCGGCCGAGCTCGAGATGCCTGCCTAGACGGGGTTATGACGTTCCGAGCAGGGTGAGCAGGAGCGCCTTTTGCGTATGGAGTCGGTTCTCCGCCTGGTCGAACACGGCGGAGCTCGGCCCGTCCAACACATCAGCGTCGACCTCCTCGCCGCGATGCGCCGGAAGGCAGTGCATAAAGAACACGTCATCACTCGCGTGGGCGAGTAGGGCGCGCGTTATGCGAAATCCCTCGAACGCCGCAAGTCGGTCTTTGGTCTCCGTTTCCTGCCCCATGGATGTCCAGACGTCGGTGTAGACGGCGTCGGCTCCGCGCACGGCCTCGACCGGGTCGCGCAGTCGAGAAATCTCTGCCCCGTGGCGTGCAATCGTGCGTGCCGTCTGCATCGTTGCTTCGGGCAGCTCATAGCCCGCGGGTGATGCGAGCCTGACGTTCATTCCGAGCATCATGGCCGCGTGTGTCAGCGAGGTGGCCACATTGTTGCCGTCGCCGATGTATGCGACGGTCCGCCCACGCACGGACCCGCATCGTTCCTGGAT
Organism: uncultured bacterium; assembly: GCA_963934795.1. Lineage (GTDB taxonomy): Bacteria > Acidobacteriota > Vicinamibacteria > Vicinamibacterales > UBA8438 > UBA8438. Next base: position 9,346 of record CAWWAF010000067.1, on the reverse strand, counting down.
CGTCAGGCAGTCCGCCAACGCCTGACACGGGTGCTCCTCATTGGTCAGCGCGTTCACGACCCGCAATCGAGTGGTGGCTTGTACGAACTCGTCCAGCCGCGATTGCTGGAATGTGCGAATCGCCGCGATCGACACCCATCGTTCCAGGGTGCGCGCGACGTCGGCGAGCGTCTCCCGTGTGCCAAGCGCATCCGCCGACGGAGGGCAGGTCACGTGACCGCCCAGTTCCCGCATCGCGATTTCGAAGCCGGTGCGGGTACGCAAGGACGGTTTATCGAAGAGCAAGGCCAGCGAGTGCCCGGCCAGTGCCTGCGCCGTGGGCGCGTCGGCGCCCAGTCGTCGTTCCTGCTTCAAGCGGGCGGCGAGGGCCAAGCAGGCCTCGAGCGCCTCTGGGCTCAAGTCGAGTACCGACAGATACGCTCGACCCGTCTGGTCCGGAGCGGACGCGTCGCGCGGCGGCGTCGGGTTCGGAGTTGTGTTCATGGCGAAGTGGGGTGTCGAATCTGGAGGTCAGGACCGTTCCCGGTCGTCAGGTGCGGTAGTCCGCATTGATATGCACATACTCGGCGCTGAAGTCGCAGGTCCATACCGTGGCCCGCTCGCTTCCACCGACGCCGAGGTCGACCGCAATCTCGATATCGGTGCCTCGCAGGTGTTCGGCCGCAGCGGGTTCTCGTTCGGCGAAGACGGTTTCGTCCGCAAAGAGTTCCACCCCGCCGATTTGGACGCGCGCCCCCGCGAGATCGAAGCCGACCCCCGCGCGACCGGCCACCGCGACGAGGCGGCCCCAATTGGGGTCGCCGCCATGCACAGCCGTCTTGACGAGAGGCGAATTGGCCATGGCCCGCGCGGCCTGTTTGGCCTCGGCCAAGGACCGCGCTCCGGTCACCGTGATCCCGATCAGCTTGGTTGCGCCCTCGCCGCCTCGGACAATCGCGAGCGCCAACTCCAGGCAGACCGTGCGCAGCGCCTCGACAAACGTTGGGTATGCCTCCTCTCCGACCTGTACGCCCGAGCGGCCTCCGGCCAACAAGACGACCATGTCGTTTGTCGACGTTTCCCCGTCCACGGTGATCGCGTTGAACGTGTCGGCGCAGGCGTCTCTGACAGCGCGTTGCAGGAGCGCGGGGTCGACTGCCGCGTCCGTGGTCAGGAAACCCAGCATCGTCGCCATGTTCGGTTCGATCATGCCCGAGCCCTTGGCCATACCGCCGATATGGAAGACGCCTCCAGGCGTCGACACCCGGACCGCGGTTTCCTTCGGCGATGGATCGGTGGTCATGATCGCCTCGGCCGCCGCGCCGTGAGCGTCACGACTCAGCGCATCGGCTGCAAGAGCCACGCCGTGACGGACCTTCTCGGCGTCCAGCAACAAGCCGATGACCCCGGTCGACGAGACCAGGACCTGTTCCACTGGACACCCCAGCGCCTTCGCGGTGTCGACGGCCATCCCGCGGGAGACCGCCAGTCCGTCGGCTCCGGTGCAGGCGTTGGCGCAGCCGCTATTGACCACGACGGCCGCGGCCGTGTTGTGGGAGGCCCGGAGATGGTCGCGGGTCACCACGAGCGGCGCCGCCACTGCGAGGTTTGTCGTGAAAATTGCCGCCGCGCGCGCCGGCGGCGTTGACACCAGCAGCGCCAGATCGAGACCCGATTTTTTAATTCCACACGCAACCCCGGCCGCCTCGAAACCTTCAGGCGCGGTGATGCCTCCCGCAACGCGTTCAACCATTTGTTGTGCCTCGTAGTGACTTCAGTCGCGGCCGCGACTCGATCGTCCGTGGACACCAGCGTCACGAGAGTGTGGCCAGCGAGTCGTCCAGAATACCGAGTGCCTTGTCGACCTCCGCGTCCGTGACCGTCAGCGGCGGCAGCATACGCACGACCGTGCCCGCCGTCCGGTTGACCAGCAGCCCCCGTGACATCGCCGCGTCGACGACCTGGGTAGCCGCATCCGCCGGCATCTCAAGACCCCGCATGAGTCCGGCGCCGCGCACGTCGCTGAGCAGGGGGTAGCGTTCCGCCAGTGTGTTCAGTCCGGCGGCGAGCCGCGAACCGGCCTCGTGGACTCGCTGGAGCCCACCTTGGGTCAGGAACTCCAGGAATACGAGGGCGGCCCGGCAGGACAGCAGGTTCCCGCCGTACGTGGTGCCGTGATCTCCCGGAGACACGGCGTCGGCGACCGCTTGACTCAAGAGGATGGCGCCGATGGGTACCCCGCCCCCCAGTGCTTTCCCGAGCGACATCAGATCCGGACTGAGGCCAAGTGTGCCCGAGTGAAATGGCGCGCCGGTGCGTCCGAGTCCGCATTGGATCTCGTCGGCGATCAACAGCGCGCCACTGGTGTGACAGGCCTGCGTCACCGCCTCGACGAACGCAGGCGCTAGCGGCCACACGCCTCCCTCGCCCTGAATCGGTTCAACGATGATGGCGGCCACGTCCGGGCCGCAGGCGGCCGCCAATGCGGCCGGATCGTTGGGTGACACGAATGTGACTTCGAGGAGTGGCTCAAAGGGTGCGCGATAGCCCGGTTCCCACGTGGTGGACAAGGCCCCCAGCGTGCGTCCGTGAAATGCACGCTCGAGTGCGATCACGCGGGTGCGAGGCTCGCCGCGGGTGTACCAGTACCGTCTGGCAAATTTGAGGCAGCCTTCGACCGCTTCGGTGCCGCTGTTACAGAAGAACGCGCGCTGGAGGCCGGAGAGCGTGGTGAGCTGTCGGCCGACCTCTCCCTGCAGCGGGTGGAAATAGAGATTGGACGTGTGGATCAGTGTGCGCGCCTGGTCGGCCACCGCGGCAGCCACAGCGGGGTTCGCATGCCCCAGTGACGCCACGCCGAGGCCCGAGACGAAGTCCAGATAGGGACGCTCGTTCGTGTCGAAGAGGTAACTCCCTTCGCCGCGCGCGAAGACAAGCGGGATCCGCCTGTACACCTGTAACAGGTGCTCCGCCTCGGCCGCTTTGATCGCCTGTTCCTGGTTAGACATGTTGTGTGGCACTCCGCGATGTTGCTGTTAAGGACACGGATCCTAATCTCCGCCGATGGTGGTCCCAGCGCCCTTCGCCAAATCGGGAGCGCCCTTGCCGCTGACGATCCGCACACTGTCGACACCGCTGCGGCGAGCTTCCCTGCACGCGATCAGTTTGGCCACCATCCCTGCGCTGGCCCGCCCATCCGCGATCAGCTCTTCCAGGAGGGCCTCTGGGACAGAGGCGATCGTGGCGCCGTGTTCGTCAAGGACGCCTGCCGTGCCGCCCGCGATGAGCAACCGCGCCACTGACAACCGGCCGGCCAGGTGCCCTGCCAACGTATCGGCGTTGACGTTCAGTAACTGTCCATCGTCGTCGCATCCGATACTGGCGATGATCGGCACGAAGCCGGCTTCACACAGGCGGGTCAGGAGCGCCGGCGGGTCATTGTCGATCGGCTGCCCGACAAATCCCAGGTCGACTTCAGACCCGTCGGCGGCTCGGTAGGGGTCTGCGCGTCGCGCCGACGTCACACCCGCATCGGCTGCCGTAAGGCCCACCGCCGGTATGCCTTCGACCCGCGCGGCTGCCACGAGTCTGGTGTTGACCCGGCCCGCCAAGACCCCAACGACGACCTCCAGGGTGTCTGTGTCGGTCAGTCGGAGCCCGTCCACGGCCCGTTTGGGAATGCCCTTGGCCGCCATCTCCGCATCCACCTCCCGGCCACCACCGTGGACCACGACGAGGGGGCCCGACTCTCGCAGTTGGTGCATCGCGCGGGCGATGTCGCGTCGCCCGGCCGCGGTCTCCACGAGCTCGCCACCGAGTTTGAGCAGCACGCCGGTGCCGTCGGCGGTCATAACAGACCTGTCGTTTCCGGCCACCCGAATGCGACGTTCAGGTTCTGGAGGGCCTGGCCAGCGGCGCCCTTCACCAGGTTGTCCAGACACGACACGAGCACCAGACGTCGCGACCCGGGGTCCAGTTTCCAGCCGACGTCGCAGAAGTTCGTATGGGTGACGTGTTTGATTTCGGGAAACGCGCCGCCCCTCAGCCGTACGAACGGCTCCGTCGCGTAGGCCTCGGCGAAGGTCGACGCCACGGTCTCCTCGTCCACCTCCGGGCGGACGCGTACATAGATGGTCGCGAGCAGGCCTCGGTCCAACGGCACGAGGTGCGGCGTGAATGTGACCGCCTGGCGCAATTCCTGTTCAATTTCCGCACCGTGTCGATGCGCCAGCACTCCGTAGGCCGCCACGTTTCCGTGACATTCAGAGAAGTGGGTCCGCTCGGTGGGCCTCTTGCCCGCGCCAGAGATTCCTGACTTGGCGTCAATGATGATGTCGCCGTCAAGCAGACCCGCCTCAACGAGTGGGCGCAGCGCCAACAACGTCGCGGTGGGGTAGCAACCGGGGCAGGCAACCAGACGGGCCTCAGCCAGTTCCTTCCGGTAGTACTCGGTCAACCCGTACACCGCCGGCGTGTCCAGGTCCGGGGTGTCTGGATACCACCGGCGCCGCAGCGCCGGGTCCCGAAGGCGGAACGTGCCCGCGAGATCGTAGACACGGACGCCGCGTGACACGAGGGCTGGCCCGACCTCGGCCGCCACCGCATCCGGCAATGTCATGAAGACGGCCTGCGTCTCGGCGGCCAGCCGGTCCAGCGACAGCGGCGTGATGTCGCCGTCCCAGACACCGGTCAGCGCAGGTAGCGTCCGTGCGCCGTCACTCGCGCCGGAGGCCATGGCCGTGGTGACCTCAATAAAAGGATGCCTGGCCGCGAGTCTGATGAGTTCCTGGCCGGCGTATCCGGAGGCGCCGGCGATGCCAATAGGTACGAGTGCCATGAATATTTATACCATTAAAAGAATTTTTATTCTCAAATCGATCGAACCATCAACATCAAACAGTTCTGCCCGCGCATTTTCTGCGCACGCCATTGTACCTGGGCATGTATGCTAATGCACAGGTCTGCATAGTCATGAAAGCCTATCGGCAATCCGCGATTCTCGACGTGGTGTCTCAACAGGACGTTCACAGTCAGGACGCCGTGCGCCGGCACTTGGCAGCTCAGGGCATTGCCGCGACCCAGGCGACTATCTCGCGCGACATCAAAGAACTCGGGCTGGTCAAGCGGGCGTCCGACGGCGCCTATCAGGCGGGTCAGGACGTCGTTCGGTCCGAGACCGCGAACGGCGACCGGGTGCGCCGCGCGGTGTTGGATTGCTTGCGCCGGGCCGACCGCGTGCAACAGCTGCTGGTGCTCAAAACAGATCCTGGGCACGCCCAGTCCCTGGCGCTCGCCGTCGACGAAGTCGGATGGTCCGAGGTGGTGGGTACCGTGGCCGGGGACGACACGGTCCTCGTCATCACGCGAAACGAGCGTCAGGCGACAGCGGTCCAACGGCGAGTGGAGCACTGGGCCAAGGCTTGATCGGCGATGGACTGCTAGGCTTGACGTAAAGGAGCGCACGAAAACTGATGGCACATTTGTGGTCCGGCCGGTTCGACTCGGCCCCAGACGAAGAGGTCTTTGAGTTCCAATCGTCGTTCGCGTTCGACCGCCGGTTGTTCGAGGACGACGTGACGGGCAGTCTGGCCTGGGCGGAGGGGCTTGCCTCGGCGGGCGTACTCTCCGCCGATGACGCCGTCGCGATTCGCGCGGCGCTCGAGGACATCCGCGCGCGTGGCTTGGCGGACCCGAGTTTCGTCCATGGTGACGACGAAGACGTACACGCGTTCGTGGAACGTCAGTTGATTGACCGCGTCGGAGACGCGGGAAAACGCCTGCACACGGGCCGGTCGCGGAACGAACAGGTGTCGCTTGATCTTCGACTATATCTACGCCGCCGCATCTACGTAATGCAGCGCGAACTCGTCGCCTTGGTGGATGCGCTGGCGGGTCAGGCTGTTTCGGCCGGCTCCGCCCTGATGCCTTCGTACACGCACCTCCGGCGGGCCCAGCCCATCCTGGTGTCCCATTTCTTGCTGGCCCACGCCGCGGCCCTCCGGCGGGACCATGGTCGTTTTGCTTCCGCGTATGTCGAGGCCGACGTGTTGCCCCTGGGATCCGGCGCCATCGCCGGTGCAAGTTATGCCATCGACACCGCCGCGCTGGCGCGCCGCTTGGACTTTTCGCGTGTCGTCGCCAACAGTCTGGACGCCACCGCGGATCGCGACTTTGTCTCGACGTTTCTGCATGCGTGCTCGCTGACGATGGTGCACTTGAGTCGGTTGGCCGAGGACTTTATTCTCTTCACCAGCGAAGAGTTCGGGTTCTTCGGGCTATCGGATGCGGTGACCACCGGTAGCAGTTTGATGCCGCAAAAGAAGAACCCGGACCCGCTGGAACTTGTGCGGGGCAAGACCGGACGGGTCATCGGGAACCACAGCGGGTGGCTGGCCACCATGAAAGGGCTCCCAAGTGGGTACAACAAGGACCTGCAGGAGGACAAACAGGCGGTGTTCGATACCGATGAGACCGTGTATCGCTCGCTGCGTGCGGTCACAGCTGTCGTTGGTGCATTGACGTTGCGGAGCACCCGCACCGAAGCGGCGGCGTCAGGTCTCGCGCTCGCCACCGACGTGGCAGATCTGTTGGTTGCGACAGGCGTCCCATTCAGAGAGGCGCACGAAGTCGTGGGCCGCATGGTGCGGGATCTCCTTGCGGACGGTCGGGACTTTGCGGCGATGACGACCGACGAGTGGCAGGGGTATCACTCGGCGCTGGATAGCGCGGCAGCGAGCCGGATTACGGCCCGGGGTTCCGTGGAAGCCCGCCAGACTCCTCAGTCCACGGCGCCCTCAGCGGTGGCGGCGGCCTTGGCCGACGTGCAGTCGTGGATCCACGACTCGACACCCGGGTCCGATTAAACATCGTTTACGGATCACGGTAGGAGTAGTAGACTATCTCCACTGTGCTTCGCAGCCGCCGGGCAGCCTCCACATGGAGAAGATGCTGTCGCCTAGGCCGTTTGTGACCGACCCGCTGCGCAGCACGATTCTTCTTCCTTGAAGCGACGGACTACGTGCTTCTCTTTTCTGTGGCTCGGGTATGTGTCTCCCGTGCCTGACGGCTTGTCACTGCCGCGGTACCGCGGCTATGGGTCTGCCCTAACACCGACGGTGTGCACCTTTCTATTGAATGGTCCCCGCCACGTCTAACCAACCTATTGCTTGAGAGGGATTCATGGAGCAGCGCCAGGTCCGCCTGGGTGACGTTCTGGACGACTACTGCACGCGAGAGCGTCGCGTCACCAATCACGCCGTTGTCGCCTTGGTCGGTAGCGAGGTCAAGTTGACCCGATGCACCACCTGTGACAGCGAACATCCATACAAGGCTGCGAAGGTGCCGCCACGGCGTCTGACCAAATTGGTCGCGGCCCCGTCGACGGCGCCGCCCGATGGTCCGGCCGCGGCGCCGCCGGCTGCGGACGCTGGGGCTGACGCGGACGTCGGAACCCCGCTCGCGCCCGCTCCTCGTGCGGCTGCCCCGGTTTCGTCCGCCGCGCCCGCTGAGGTCGCGCCCCCCCCTGAGGCGGGAGGGTCACCCATGGAGTTGCGGATTCACTCGGTACGGCGCCCACTCATACGCGCCACGTTGGAGCGCCCCGAGGGCGCGCCGCCTCCCGCGCGCCAGGCTCCCGTCTTCACGATTCGAGAGAATCAGAGCGGCGGCAACGAGCGTGGCGGTCGACCAGCTCGGAAGGGTCGCGGCGGCGGCCGGCCAGGCGCGGAGGCCAACGGCAACCGTGCCGAGGGACATCAGGGACACCAGGGTCAATCAGCTCGGCCTTCTTCGGGCAAGAATGGCGCGAAGTCCTCTCGCGCCCGCGGGGGAGGGAGCCGCCCAGACCGGTCGGATCGGCCTGACCGCGCGAATCGCCCACCCCGCAGTCGCGGGAAGGGTCGTTCGAACTAGTACCGTCGAGTTGACGGGGGCTGGGCGTGTTTTCCCACCACTTCTGCCGGCCGACACGGTGACTTGGATTCGACGCACCCGCGGCGCGTTGTTGCGACTGGCACTCAGTCGTCCGGCGGCCGTGACGGTGGGCCTGGCGCTCGCGCTGCCCGCCGCCGCCGTCGCCGTACGAGACTACCCCTGGGAAAGTTGGGTGACCGACGGGCTGGGGTTGATTCTGGGAGCGACCGGCGTCGCCCTCGTGTTTACCGGGTTCGCCGGTCGGCGACCGGACTGGGTTGATCCCGACGAGCCCGCAGACAGGTAGCGGTGTCTACACCTGAGCGGGCGGACTCGGCTCCAGGTTGTACTCCAGGATCTTGCGATACAGGGTGCCGCGACTGATCTCCAACACCTTCGCAGCCTGTTTCTTATTCCAGCCAAGTTGTTCCAGCACAAGCTGAATGTGCACCCGTTCGGCGTCCCGGAGCGAGGTCAACAGCTCGCGTGGCTTGGCCACCGGCGTTTCGGCCGGATGGAGAAACTGCACATCCTCTGCGCGAATCACGTCGCCAGGTGCTGAGACTGCGGCACGGGAGATCGTGCTCTCGAGTTCCCGGATATTGCCGGGCCAGTGATACGAGCCCAGTAGATCCAACGCCGTCTGCTCGATGGTCTTGCTGTCAACGGCCAGGCCGTTCGCATCGCAGTAGCGGGCCAACAGCCGGTGAGCGAGGAGGGGAATGTCGGAGACGCGCTCCCGGAGCGAAGGCAAGCGGATGGAGAACGCATTGACCCGGTAGTACAGATCTTCGCGGAATCGGTCGTCGCGGACAAACTGATCGAGCGGGCGATTGGTGGCTGAAATCAGCCGAAAGTTTACCGGGATGCTCTCTCGCCCGCCCAACCGCTCGATTCGTTTGTCCTCGAGCACGCGCAGCAGCTTGGCCTGGGCCACCATCGAAAGGTCGCCGATTTCGTCCAGGAAGAGCGTGCCATTGTTCGCCAGCTCGATCCGGCCCGGCTTCCGGTCGTGCGCGCCGGTGAAGGCGCCCTTTTCGTACCCAAAGAGCTCAGACTCGAACAACGTATCCGGGAGTGCCGCGCAGTTGACGGCCTGGAACCGTCCCTGGCCTCGGCGGCTCAGTTCGTGGATCATCCGCGCCACGACTTCCTTACCAGAGCCGGTGGGACCGAGCATGAGTACCGAGATGTCTGACTTGGCCGCCGTCCGGATCCACTCGAAGACAACCAGCATCTTCTCGTCGGACCCGATCATCTCCCGGAAACGCTGCACGGCCGGTGAACGATCTTCGCTGCTGACGACACCCTGTTCGGCGAGGAAGCCGGCGAGCAGTCGTGCTGCGGCCGGGGCGCCCGGACGGGCCGCCTCATAGCGCGCCGGAGTACCAGGCGCTCGCCGGGCGACACCGAACGCGACGAGTTCCCGCAGACAGGCCTCGACGTCCTGCTGGAG
>CAWWAF010000066.1:0-20553 GCA_963934795.1 uncultured bacterium | reverse complement strand
GGGGGATCGGAGTTCGCCCGATTTGCGCCAGCGGGGCGCGTGTCGCCACGCGCCCAAGCTGGCGGGCTTTTGCGCGAACAGGTGGGTTAGCTGGGCCGAGAGGACTCGATCTGACTGAGCGAGTCCTGGATCAGCGCGTCGTTGTCTTCCGCGGTCAGGTTCTTCTTGATCAACTTCGAGGCGACGCTCAAAGAGAGGTCGACGACCTCGTGTCGAATCTGTTCGACCGCGCGGGCGGTCTCCTGCTGAATCTGCCGTTCGGCCGCTTTGACCATCGCCGCTGACTCGGCTTTCGCCTTCTGCTGCAGGTCTTCCCGCACCACCTCCGCGGCAGCTCGGCTTTGGGCGACGATGGACTGCCCCTCGGCGCGTGCTTCAGCAAGGAGCTGCGCGGATTTCTCCTGCAGGCTAGCGAGTTCCTGCTGTGCGTGATCAGCGTCGTCCAGCGACTTTTGAATCGCGGCCTGGCGCTCGTCGAGCGCCTTTAGTAACGGCCCCCAGGCGAACTTCGCCAAGAGGCCAAGCAGGATCAGAAACGTCAGAATGGTCCAGATGAAGAGCCCGGGGTCGGGCTGGACCAGTGGGTTATCCATGGGACACTCCCTCTATGTGCGTGACGGGGTCGAGAGGTCTGTGCGTACCCACCTACTTCAAGAGCACGACGGCGAAGATGAACACCTCGGCCAGAATCGCCACGCCTTCGAGCAGAAAGAGCGGCAGGTTGATGGCGCCCGTGATTTCCGCGGCGGCCGACGGCTGACGCGCAATGCTCTCCGCGGCGGCAGCCGCGAATTTACCAATACCGAGACTCGCTCCAATCACGACCAACCCGAGACCGAGCGCGACGCCGGCAATGTAATACAGATCCATGCCTCTATCCTCCGTGTGTGTGTGTCGTTGCCAAGAGATCGAACTAGTGATGCACGTTGATGGCCATGCCGATGAACACCGATGTAAGCAGGGTGAACACATAGGCCTGAACCATCACGACGATGATTTCGAGCGCGGAAATACCGACCGCAAGTGGGAGCGCCAGCACGAAGCCGACCCCAATGCCGACGGCAGCGCTCGTGAATATCTCTGCAAATAGGAACACCAGCGAGAGAATCGACAGAATCGCGATGTGTCCCCCGGTCATGTTTGCCGCCAGCCGCATGGTCAGGGCGAACGGCTTGACGAACAGACCCATCAACTCAATCGGGATAAGCAGCGCGTACACCGGCTTGGCCAGCCCGGACGGCACCAGATTCTTCCAATGCTTGAAGAACCCGTGAGCCATCGTCCCGGCAATCATGATCGAGAAAAAGGTAATGGTCGCCAGCGCGGCGGTGACGTTGTAGTTGGCGGTTGCTGTCGTTCCGCCATGCAGCACGCTGTTGATCAGCGAGTCCGCGTCGTGCGAGTTCCCCAGCACGAACCGGTCAACGAGGCCCAGTGCCTCAAACATGGGGATCAGTCCCACGATGTTGCACACAAAGATAAAGAGGAACAGGGTCAGCAGGAGCGGCGTCCACGTATTGACGAACTTGGGCCCGACGTTGGGCAACACGATGGAGTCACGAATCGACTGTACGAGCCACTCCAGCCCATTCATGAACCCCGAGGGCACACGTCGGTCCTGTTTCAGATACGTGCGCGTGGCCATCGTGATGACCAGGAATAGGAACCCGGCCACGAGCCACAGCATCATCACGTGCTTCGTCACCGACATGTCGATGCCCGCGACGTGCGGCAGATGCACGATGGGGTGATCCAACGAACTGTTGGAGACATGCTCGATGATGACTTCGCCGGCGTTGAAGCCTTCTTCGACCGCGTCGTGTGCGGCGGCGCCGTGCTCGCCGGCCTGCTGCGCCTCTTCGGCGTGTTGTGTGGTCATGATGCGGGGGCGCGGGAGACGCTAGTTCACGGCCGCGGTGCTGATGCGCGTGAACAGGGTCTTGAAATACACCGCTTCTGTGAACTGGAGCGCGACGAAGTAGACGGTAAAGCTGACCATGAACGGGATGGGTGTCGTCGTCACCACGGCGAGCACGACAGACACGTAGGCCGCATAGAACAGCATTTTAGCCAGGAACGCGATGGTCATACGCGAGGTCAAGGCACGTGGCGCATTCCGTGTCGTCCGCTCCACCATGATAATGGTGGCGATGCCGACGATGAGTGGCGCCAGCATACCCATGAACGCCGCTGCGATGGCGTCAGGGGTCACGAGGGTTGCGATCAGGCCACACGAGGTCACGCACAGCGCAACAAGGACACCGGAAAGCTTCATTTCTTCCAGACCGTTTTCGCCAACTCGTAGAAACCGACGACGACGCCTAACAACATCCCGCACAGTAGAAACCACGGTGACGAGGTTTCTACCCATCGGTCGATCAGATGCCCCGCTCCGCCCAGCACCGCAATCGCGCCGATGAGCGTATATCCGGCCGCCGCCGCCGGACCAGCTCGGCGGACGTTTTCCTGCAAGACCCCAAATGATCTTGCGAGGAAATGGTCGTTCGGATTGGGCATGTGGCGAACCAGGTCCGGAACGCCCGATTCCCTGTGGGGTATCCCCATGACCGGTGATCCCCGCCGACGAGAAGTGCTTCCACACCCACACAGTGGTCGTCTCCGACCATCTAAAATCGCACGATCATAGCAGGCTCGGGCGGCGGCTGGCAACTGATTGCCGAGCCGACGCGCCCGGCCAGGTCGGGCGCGGAACGTCGTCGCGAATGTAGAACGAACGGTGGCTGAGGCCCCATGGTGGGGCACGCGCCGCAGGGAGTGACATGCTGACGGCCCACGGAGTGACACACGTCGGTCACGTGCGCAAGACCAACGAGGACCATCTGCTGGTCGATCTCGACCTAGGTCTGTTTCTCGTGGCTGATGGCATGGGCGGTCACATCGCCGGCGAGGTGGCGTCGCGGATGGCGGTCGAGACCATTCGTACCTTCATTGCCCGTAGCCAGGACGGTGGCAACTGCACGTGGCCGTTCGGCATAGATCCAGACGCCTCATTTGCGGTAAATCGATTGAAGACCGCGGTCAAACTAGCGAATCGGAGAGTCTTCCGAGCGAGCGAGAGCATCGATGACTACACCGGGATGGGTACCACGATTGTCGGCGCCCTGGTCGAGGGCGATCGCGTGGCGTTTGGCGGGTTGGGCGACAGCCGGCTGTATGCCTGCACACACGACAGCGTCACCCAGCTGACGAGCGACGATTCGTGGGTGGCTACGGTTCTTGCCCGTGATCCCGAGGTCGACGAGACAAGTTTGGCTGCGCACCCCATGCGGCACGTGCTCACCAGCGCCATTGGCGCTCGCGATGAGACTGACGTGGAGGTCGGTGAGCGGACGTGGCGGGAGGGCGAGACGCTCGTGCTGTGTAGCGATGGGGTCCATGGCGCGCTCGATGACCAGACCCTCGCTCGTCTGTCCGCTGGCGACGGCCCGATTGACGCCAGTGCGCAGATGCCGCATTGGCGGTGGGAGGCAAGGACAACATCACCGCGGTGGTGTTGAGAAGGGGCGAATGACCGAGCAGGACGACGACCGCACGCTGCTGATCGGCCCGCCATCGGCCCCTGTGAAAATGCTGGGGCGCTACGAGCTGCTGGACCGAATTGGGAAAGGCGGCATGGGTGTCGTGTACCGTGCGCGCGATACGCAGCTTGACCGCCTCGTCGCGGTGAAGATGCTGCTGGCCGGTCTGGACGCCGATAGCGAAATCAGCACCCGTTTTCTGCGCGAAGCGCGAGCGGCCGGCGAGCTCAACCACCGCAACATTATTCAGATTTACGACTTCGGCGAGGACGCGGGACGCGCGTTCATCGTCATGGAGCTGCTCGAGGGGCCACATGTGATCGAAGTACGTGCGCAGGGCGGGCGTTTCGTAGATCGGCGAGTGTGGGAGGTCGGCGCGACGGTTGCGCTTGACGCCGAAACGCGCCCGGCCTTCGCGTTGGTAGGCGTTGCGGGGATTGCGGATCGGGCGACCACGGCGGAGGTGGCGACCCGGGTCGAAGCGGCGCTTGCCGAAACGACGAGCGTGCTGATTTTCTCACCCACGCCTGCGGAGATGGTCCAAGTCGCTGGGGACCCGCGCGTGGGGGTGGGGTTCTCCGACGAGGAGGCGACGCCGGTCCGGCGCCGGGAGTTGGCCGAGGCGTGGAGTGAACTCGTCGATACGCAGGGCGTGGCCTGGCTCGTGCCGGTCGCCGATGCGGTCGATTCGTATGACCTCTGGCTGCTGGCGTCCAACAGTGGACACCCCGACGTCATCAGGCTCGATCTGGGCGATGTTGGGTCTCGCGCGGTCGCGCTGCGCCGTCTTGCCGTCGCGCTGCCGCCGATTGTGCGCACGACGCTGCACACGTCTGTTGTCGATGTGGCCGGCATTGAGGGCGCGGCCGTCATTCAGGTCGCGTCAGGCGGAGCGGGGGAAGCCGCAGGTCTGGGGCGTGGCGACATCATTGTGGGCGCTGCAGGCACCCCGGTGACATCGGTTGCCGACCTGAACGATGTGGTTGCCCGCGCCGAGCCGAATGCGGAGCTCAGCCTGGACGTCCGTGGGGAGGATGGGCTCGACCGTTCCGCCTCGATACGCATCGCGCTCGAGCCGGACACGATCCCGCGTGAGGACCCGGATCTGCTATACAACAAGATCCTGATCGACCTTGAGTCCCTTCGTGCCCCTGGCGCCGTCACTGCTGCCGCCACCGCCGTCAACCTGGCGATTACGCACATGCACCTGGGTAACTGGGACCGTGCCATTTCTATCCTCGAGGGCACGGCGCTGCCGGTTGGGCCTGGCGTGTCGGCTGCGACCGTCGACTAGCTGATGGCGATGTGTCTCATCGAGATTGGGGAGGTCGCCGCGGCCCGGTCGGCGCTCACACGCGCGGCGGGATCCGACGAGGCACGCCTTTCCGTGCGAGGACCGCGGATCGCGCCGCTTGCCGCTCGCGCGCTGGTCAGCCTGCCGTAGCCTCCGTCCCACGTTCGTGGATACGGAACCACCGCACCGCCATCTGCGACATCAGTCGGTAGCGACGCGGGACTCTCACCACGGGCTGCTAGTAGCTGGCCGTGGCGATGATGGCTTGGAGCACGTCTTCCGTCTGCGGAAGGATGGCGTCTTCGAGATCGGGGTGATAGGCGACGGGGCAGTCGAGCGCGCCGACGCGCTTGATCGGGGCGTCCAGCTGGTCGAATAGTTCTTCAGCGATCCGCGCGGCGACTTCCGCGCCGAACCCGCACGTCAATTGGTCCTCATGCACGACCACCACGCGGCTGGTTTCCGCGACGGCCTCGGCGATGGACGACCAGTCATACGGAGCCAAGGTCCGCAGGTCCAGCACCTTCACGTTGATACCCTGTTGCGCGGCACGCTCCGCGGCCAGGAGCGTCTTGTGAACGAGCGCTCCCCACGTGACGACGACGAGGTCGTCCCCCTCGCGGCACACACGTGCACGACCGAAAGGGATCTGGTAGTCGCTTCCGGGATAGACGGCCTTGCTGTGCAATTGGCGATACAGGTGTTTGTGTTCGAGGAACAGCACCGGGTCGTCACATCGGATCGCCGAGCGCAGCAGACCGACCGCGTCAGCCGCGTTGGACGGATACACGATGCGGAGACCCGGGCAATGCGCGAAAATACTCTCGCCTGATTGGCTGTGGTAGAGCGACCCACCACGTAGATAGCCGCCGATCGGAGCCCGTATGATGAGCGGACACGAGAACGTATTGTTCGACCGGTAGCGCAACATCGTCAGTTCATCGCGTATCTGCATCATGGCCGGCCAGATGTAGTCGAAGAACTGGATTTCGACGATTGGCTTCATACCGCGCACGGCCATGCCGATCGCCCGTCCAACGATATTGGCCTCGGCCAATGGCGAATTGAACACACGCTCGCGTCCAAACGTCCGTTGCAGACCCAGCGTCGCTTTGAACACGCCGCCCTTGCCCTTCAGCGTCGAGAGCGCCTCGGCCCGGCTGCAGTCCGCGACGTCCTCACCGAACGCCACGAGAGAGTCATCTCGCGCCATTTCATCGTGCAAGGTTCGGTTGATGGCGGCCACCATCGTGATGGGGTCGCCCTCAGGGGTGCCGACGACATCGAACGCGTCCGACGTTGGATCGACGTCCGGTGAATAGAGATATCGGAGCGCCGTCGCCCGGTCGGGTGGTGCGGCCGAAAGGGCATGGTCGGCCGCGGCGCGAATCTCGTCGTCTACATTGCTCGCGATTTGGGTGAGAGTTTCGTCGTCGGCAATCTGCTGCTCGATCAACAAGGCCGCGAAACGGACAAGCGGGTCACGCGCTTGCTCGGCCTCCCGCTCAGCGGCGCTCTTGTACATCGCTTCGTCGTCTGACAACGAGTGGGAATAGAGGCGAACGACGCTCGCCCTCACCAGCGCCGGCCCGCGGCCCCCGCGTGCGTACTCCAGCGCTCGCCGCATCGCGGCGTAGCTCTCCAGGGCATCCGTCCCGTCGGTCTCGATGACCCCGAGCCCCGGAAACGACGACACCAGCCGTGCGATGTTTCCGCCCGGGGTCTGGACCTCGACCGGCACCGAGATCGCGTAGCCGTTGTCCTCGACGAGATACACGACCGGTAGGCGTCTGGTGCAGGCGGTGTTCAGTGATTCCCAGAACTCGCCTTCGCTGGTTGCCCCATCGCCCAGAGAGACGAAGACGACGTCGTCGCCGCCTCGTCGTTGGGAGACTTCGGCGCATCCGATCGCGTGCAGGCACTGGGTCGCGACTGCACTCGAGGGCGAGACCAGGTTAAGTGTCGGGTCGCTCCAGTGGGCTGGCATTTGCCGTCCGCCAGAACTCGGATCGTCGCTGGCTCCAACCGCACCGAGGAGCATGTCCTTGGCCGTGACTCCGATGGCCAGACAGAACGCCCGATCACGATAGTAGGGGAAGAACCAGTCGCGGCCTGGTTCCAGTTGCATTCCGGCGGCAACCTGAATTGCCTCGTGACCGGCTGCGCTAATCTGGAAGAAGCTCTTGCTCTGGTTGTTGAGCTGGATTTCCTTGTCGTCCAGTCGGCGCGACAGTAGCATCGTCCGATACAGTCGGAGTAGCTCGTCGCGCGACAGTCCGTCGTGCAGCGGGGTAGTCGGCGCGCTGTTGGCGTCGCTGGAGACCATCGACCTCTTCATGATGGTGGTGGGCAGGGCGTCTGGGTGCTTCCCCGCGGCCGGCGTCTGGCCAGCCCGGTCGTTGAATTATATCACCGTGGTCGCGCGCAACGCGCCGATCCTTGCTGTCTTGTAAGTGGTTGTTTTTAAACGAGTAAAAAGATATGTCAGCACTGTACCCGCCCGGTGGCTCCGTGATCGGATGGAGCGAACTCGAACTGGAGAAAGTCACGGAGCTGATCTCTCGGAAGCTGGTCGCTGGGGATCGCCAGATGGTTGCCCAGGTGTACCTGAAGCAAGGAGCCTTGGTGCCGCTGCATCGGCACAAGAGCGAGCAGATGACCTACGTTCTCGATGGATTGTTGAGAGTGCGGGTGGCCGGGGAAGAGGTCATCGTCCGCGACGGCGAGGTCATTCGGATTCCGAGCGGGGTGCCGCATCAGGCAGAAGCGCTTGCGGATACGTTCGAACTGGATCTATTCAGTCCTATCCGCGACGAATGGCTCGATTCCGACGAGACCTGAGCGCGCACTCGGTACGGGTCGGCTGCTAGTGCACGCGTCCGTTCCAGTCGTCGGCGCCGCCCTGATGGACATTGAACTTCTTCCGCAGGCGGCCCATCTTCCACCGGAGATAGCGGTATTTGATTTCCGCCATCACGCCGAAGCGGCCGAATTGTCCACGCGTGGCGCCCCTCCCGCCACGTTGCAGATAGAGGTAGCCCACGATCAGGCCGCCCAGGTGCGCCATGTGGGCTACGCCGCCGGCCGTGTCGCTGAGCGAGGAGAAAAACACGAAGCCGCCGATGATCAGCACGAAGTACTTGGCGGGGATCGGGATCGGAAAAGGGAACATATAGAGCGGACGCGTTGGATAGTAGATGGCGAATGCCATCAACAGTCCGTAGACCGCCCCTGACGCTCCGATCGTCGGTGTGACATACATCCCTTCGCCGAATACGGACGGCACAAGGGAGGCGACAAGCATCGCGGCGCCTGCGCCCGTTCCGGTGGCGAAGTAGTAGCGCAGAAAAAACTGCGCCCCCCAGAGACGCTCCAACTCGGTGCCGAACATCCACAGCGCCAGCATGTTGAACAAGATGTGGGTGAATCCGCCGTGTAGGAACAAATACGTGAACGGTTGCCAGAGCCACAACCGACCCAAGACCGCAGCCGGGGTCAAGCCAAACCACGGGATCAGCTCCGGCACGATCTGCATGGCGACGAAGGTCCCGACGTTCGCCCAAATCAGCGCCTTCACCACCGGCGTGACGGAACCCGGTCCGAACGAGGCGAGTGTCGATGAAGGAGCGTATCTACGCATCGCGTGTCATGGTCAGGGAGACGGTCATCGTACCATGTCGCCTTGGACGGCACCTCACGCGCGTCGCAGGCGTCGCGTGATCTGACGCAATGCGGTTGTGAACTCGACGATCCGCAGCACGCCAGCCATTCCCGCCAGCACCACGAGTCCGAGAGCGATTTCCGAGCCGAGCGTGAGGACTGTGGTCGCGAGGCTTGGGTCGGGCCAGCGGGTCGTGACCCACGTGTCGGCCGCTCGAAGCGCGAGCCCCATGATTCCGGCGGCGATCCCGATCTTGGCCAGGCAGGTGCCGAGCGCCGCACCATCGAGTCCGCCGAGCCGCGGCCTGAGCAGCGCGAGCAACATCGCCGCGTTGGCGAGCGCGGCGATCGCGGTGCCGAGTGCCAGACCCTGATACCCCAACACCTCGACCAGGGTGAGATTCAACACGATGTTGAGCGCCATCGAGCCGACACTGACGTAGGCGGGCGTGAGGCTGGTTCCCAACGCATAGAAGGTAGGCACCGTGAGCCGCACCGCGGAGTATCCGATGATTCCAGGTGCGTAGCAGGCGAGCGCGAGCGCGGTTGCGCGGGTGTCGACCGACGTGAATACGCCGCGCTCGAAGATCACGCGGACGATTGGCTCCGCCAGCACAATGAGGCCGACGGTTGCCGGGACCATGAGCACCAGCATCAACCGCAGACCCTGCGATACCGTGCTCCGCATGGCGGCATGTTCATCGCGGGCCGCCTGGCGCGAGAGCATCGGGAGCGCCGCGGTGGCGATTGACACCCCAAGCACGCCGATCGGCAGGTACATCAACCGAAACGCGAGGGTCAGCCAGGTCACGGCGCCGGTGCCCTGGCTCGTGGCCAGCATCGTGTTGACGAGCAAGTTGACCTGCACAGCCGCGCCGGCGACCGTGCCGGGGCCCATGAGTCCAAGGATCTTCCGAAGGCCCTGGTCGCTGGGGTCGAGCGCGGGTCGATACCGGAAGCCTTCTCGGTGGAGCGCCCAGTACTGCAGCCCAATCTGGCCGACTCCGCCAACAACCACGCCGAATGCGATGGCCATGATGGGTTGGATACCGAGACGTGGCATCAGCGGGACGAGCAGCAGCGCGCTGGCGATGATGCTGACGTTGAACATCGCGGGCGACAGAGCCGGCGCGAAAAATCGGTGCAACGAGTTCAACATCCCCATGCATGCCGCGGCAACCGCCACCAACGTGAGGAACGGAAGCATGACCCGGGCGAGGGAGACCGTCAACTCCAGCTTGCCGGGGACATCGGCGAAGTCTCTAGCGAACAGCCTGGTGAGGGGCTCCGCCAGCACGATTCCCGTGATCACGAGGATCCCGGTGATCACGACCAGGGCACTGATCAGCTGTCGTCCAAGCGCCCACGCCGACTCGCGACCATCGTGGGTCAATCGCCGCGTGAAGGTCGGAACGAAGGCGGCGCTCATTGTGCCCTCGGCGAACAGGTCCCGCAGGAGGTTCGGGATACGAAAGGCGACGTGGAACGCGTCCATCGCATTGCCTGCGCCGAAGATGGCTGCCAGCGCAGAATCGCGCACCAGACCCAGGACCCGGCTGCTCATGGTCGCCAGGCCCACCATGCTGGCGGAGCGGGCAAGCCTGGCCTGGGGCGCCTCGGTTTCTGGTGGAGCAGACGGGGGGGTAGCCGCTGCGGGTGCAGTCGGCTCGGGGGACTTCATACGCGCCGGAGCAGCGTACCATAGCCGGCGCGTATGAAGATGCCCGCCGGTCGAATAGTCTGGATTTCACATCTCGGCGCCGTCGGGGTTGTATATGTTGCTGATTGGCAATCATGTTGGCGGCAGCCGACCTGGCCCAGAGCCAGTTGACGATGTCGAAGCCACGCATCAGATGACGACTACACGGCCCGGACAGCCCCCGCCTGACTTCGGTCAGCTCGTCGATACCTATCAGGCCGAGATCCTCCGCTACTTGCGCCGCCTGACCGGCGACCCGGCGACTGCCGACGGCCTGTTTCAGGACACGTTTCTTCGTGCGTTCAAGGCGTTCTCACGCCTACGGGCTCAGACACATCATCGAGCCTGGCTGTATCGCATCGCGACCAACCGGTTCCTGAACCATCGTCGAAGTCGGCGCCGCAGCGTGGAAGATACGCTGGTTGGTGATGTGCGGAGCCGAGCAGCGTCGCCCGTCGCGGCTCATGAGCGCGCGATGATGGCAGAGAGGTTGAGACAGGCGGTCGCGCGGTTACCAAGGCGACAGCGCGCCGCGTTTGTGCAACGGCAACTACACGGGTTCAGCTACCGAGAAGTGAGCGACGCACTCGGGGGCACGGAGACGGCGGCTCGCGCCAACGTGTATCAAGCCGTCCGACGGCTGTGTCGAGACCTGGCTGCATGGCGGAGGAAGACATGACGTGTGACGAGTTTGCCCACCATGTGGACGCGGTATTGGCCGGCGACGGGGGCCGGCGCATCACGAGCGCGATGGACCGACACGCCGGCGGGTGTGTCTCGTGTCGGCGCGAGTGGGAGCGACTTGCGTTGATCCGTTCCGGTTTCGCTGACACCGTGGCTGCGGACGAGCCGAGTCACACCGACACACACGCGGCGCGTCAGCGACTCCGGTTGGCGCTTGACGACGCAGGGCATCCGCCGATTCGGTTTGGCGTGGTCCCCACGCCGGTCGGGACCGTGTTCATCGGATTGACCGAACACGGGGTCTGCGATCTGACCTTCGGCCAGTCATCAGAGCGGGAGTACCGGTCGGCGTTGCTGAGACACTCGCCGGAGGTGTGGCGGGACGACACAGGCCTGGCCCCGGTGTCGGAGGAACTCCTTGCCTACTTCGCGGGGACGTTGACTCGGTTCACGGTGCCCCTGGATCTGCGGCACGTCACGCCTTTTACGGCCCGCGTGCTGCGCGAGACCCGAAAGATCACGTTCGGTCGGCTCAGCAGCTACGGTGCGCTCGCCGCTCGCCTCGGGTCACCCGGGGCGAGCCGGGCCGTGGGGGGCGCTTTGGGGCGCAACCCGGTTCCGATCATTGTTCCTTGCCATCGCGTGCTGGCACAGGGTGGCCGGATCGGCGGCTTTACTGGGGGCGTCGCCACCAAACGCGTGCTGCTCAGTGTCGAGGGACACGAGTTTCCGGATTCGGGTTCATCGTTGTTCTAGTGCCCTCACCGTCATTCATTGCACAAGTCGGTAGCGCGGCGCGCGCGTGAACAGGCGTGACAAGGGAGCACATTGGCCATTGTGATCGCGGAACAACGCATTCAGGCGCGAGGCCCCACTGGCGACGTAGACAACGAATGACGGAACTCAGCTGGGGTTGCCTTGTTTGATACGGGTAGGACCAGCGCTGTCGCGACAGGGCCAGAGACAGTCGTTACCGTCCACGAATGGTGGTCGTGGGCCGTCCATCGTTAGCCGGCTCCGCCGGCGCGGTGGTGCCGAAGGCTCCGGTCTGTATGCCGGCTGTCTCTTGGGACGGGTCGGTGCTGCCCATCGGCAAGCCCGGCCGTGAGGCCGGTACGCTTCCGAAGGCGGGTGCGGGCGCCACCGGTTCCGCGTCCCCGTCGTCCCCGTCACGTTGTAGCAGCTGCTGGAGCTGTTGGAGCTGCTCCTGCTGGGCAGCGTTCGCCGTGAACGGTGCGCGTCCGCGCGTTCCGCCAGCCCCGGCGACTGGGCTGACACCGGGCGGAGCCGGCCTGGCTCCTGGTAGCCCGGAAGCCGACTGGGGTGCGGCCGCTTTGGATTCGGCCATGACGAGGATTCGGTCGAATCGTGAGTCGCCGTCCGACCGCTCGGTGCGTGCGGCCGCGAGGTAACCCGCCGCGTCCCGCAGCAGTGTGCGAAGTGCCCGTGCTTCCGGCACGTCAATGAGTTCAAGCGTCACAATCTGGTCAGCGAGGTTGTCGGCGTCGAGGATGGTGGTATGACCAATACGACCCCACTCTTCAAGGATGGCCTTGACGGAGACCCCCTGCGCCCGAATGGTGATCCGGCCTTGCTGCATCGACACATCCAGACCCTGGCCGGCTGAGACTGGTTGGACCACGAAGCCCAACCCGACGCAGACTGCCGCGAGGTGAATCGACACCCGGCCGAGAGTGATTTTCGCCATCCCCTCAAGTGTACGCTTGGCGACCGCGCAACATGCCACGTCAGGCGAACCGACTGAGCGCTCACAAGTCGGAGTCTCGACGGCTCGTCGAACGACTAGACGTATTCCGGCCGTTGCGCGCGATGGTGTTCGATGACGAGGGAGAGAATATCCGGAAGCTGCACTTGAGGCTCGTAGCCGATCAAGTTCTGCACTTTGGTGAGATCTGGGACGCGTCGGGGCATGTCCTCGAAGCCGCTCTCGTAGGCCTCGTCGTACGGGATCGTCACGATCTCGGAGTCACTGGCCGTCGCGGCTTTGACCAGCGTCGCCAGCTCACTAATCGTCGTCTCCTGGTTGTTGCCGAGATTGAAGACTTCACCGACCGCTTTCGGCTCGTTGGCCAGGGCGATGATGCCGCGGGTGACATCGCCGACGAAACCAAAACTGCGGGATTGTGTTCCGGGGCCGAAGACTGTGATCGGTTCACCCGCCAGCGCCTGTCGCACGAAATTGGGAATCACCATCCCGTAGCGCCCGGTTTGCCCGGGACCGACCGTGTTGAACAGGCGAAGGATGATCACGGGGAGTTTCCGTTCCTTCCAGTACGCGAGTGCGAGAAACTCGTCGATCGCCTTGCTGCACGCGTACGCCCAGCGGTGTTGATGCGTCGCTCCCAGCACGAGGTCCGCGTCTTCGCGGAACGGAATCGCGGTGCTTTTGCCATAGACCTCGGAGGTCGAGGCGATGACGACGAGCTTACGTTTCTTGGCGGCGTGCTTGAGGACGACCTCGGTGCCGGCGACATTGGTTTCAATGGTGTGCACCGGCGCTTCGATAATCAGCTGGACCCCGACCGCGGCGGCCAGATGGAAGACCACATCACAACGGTCGATGTGCTCTGAGAGCAGCGCCTCGTTGGTGATGGTATCGATCGCATAGTCGAACCGAGGGTGGGTCTTGAGCGGTTCGATGTTGTCGATCGAGCCCGTAGAGAGATTGTCGAGGACGAACACCTCGTGACCGGCGTCGAGCAGTGCCCGAGCCAGGTGCGAGCCGATGAAGCCGGCGCCGCCGGTGATTAGTGTTTTCATAGTATCTCGTGCGGCGGCCGCCTCAGGTAGCGAACCGAAAATTGATGATATCGCCGTCGCGGACTTCGTACTCCTTACCTTCGAGACGGACTTCCCCGTGCTCCCGGCAGGCGGGGTATGAACCGTCACGCGCGGTCAGCGCCTCGTACGACACGACTTCCGCGCGGATAAATCCGCGGGCAATATCACTGTGGATTTCGCCGGCCGCGTCTTGCGCGGACGTGGTCCGAGGGATGGACCACGCGCGGCATTCATCCTCGCCGACGGTGAAAAACGAGATGTACCCGAGCAGTTGATAGCTTGCGCGGATGACTCGATCGAGACCGGAGTCAGCCAATCCGAGGTCATCGAGAAACGCGGCGCAGTCATCGGGTGGCAGTTGTGCGATTTCGAGCTCGATCTTTGCGCAGACCGGTACCGTCTCGGTGGCCGCGCCTGATAGGGCTTCGGTGAGTCCCGCCCGCTCGATTGCGCCGGCCGCGTCCGAGACGTCAGTCTCGTCAAGATTGAGCACCACGAGCAGCGGCTTCGCCGACAAGAAACTGAATCCACGGAGCCGCTTGGTGTCCGCCGCATCAAGGGAGAGCGTGCGCAGCGGTTGCCCGTCCTCGAGGGTCGTTCGGCAGTGGGCAATGACTCGTGCTTCTTCGTCCAGTTCGCGGCTCTTGCCCTTTTTGAGGTCCTGTCGGATCCGCTCCAGTCGCCGCTCCGCGACACCGAGGTCGGCCAGAATCAGCTCGTCCTCCATCTGGCGGAAGTCACGCGCGGGGTCGACGTCCCCGGCGGCATGCGGGACACGCTCGTCATGGAACATCCGGAGGACGTGCAGGAGTGCGTCGGCGTTTCTGAAACTGGAGACATCGAGCAGCGCCTTGGCCCCGCCGTGCCCGGCGAGTTCAGTCACTTCGACGGTGGCCGGCACATGTCGCTTTGGCTTGAAGAGCTCGGTCAGCCGATCCAGCCGTGGATCAGGCACTCGCGCCACGCCGACCTGCGGCTCTGCGCGTCCACCGGTCTTGCCACTCCCCTCCCCGGACTGGCTTAGCAGTCGGAGCAATGTGGTTTTGCCGGTAGACGGGAGACCGATCAGTCCTGCTCGAAGCATCTTGTCCTGTCCGCGGCGAGGTTCATTGACGTTTGCGGCGCCGCCACTATCCGTGCAGCGACAGGCGACAGTGTGTAAATAGAGCGAACATTAAACGTAAGTTGTTGATTCATCAGAATTTGGCTGTTGACACTCGACTGGCCGCCTTCTAACATCGCAGTGGAGTTTATTGGACTCAAGTGGAGTGAATAGGGTGCTACGGGGAAATTTTTCAGCCAAGATCGACGAGAAGGGGCGACTGAAGATCCCAACCTTGTTTCGCGCCACTATTGAAGATCGGTACGGTGCCCAGCTCTTCATTACAAGTTTGACGGGTGAACTCGTCAGAATCTACCCGCTTCAGGTGTGGACGGCGATCGAAGAGAAGCTCGCAAAGGTTCCCACCACGCTCCCCGCCCGCGGGAAATATCTCGACCGCGTCAACTACTTTGGGCAGCCCGGCGAATTCGATAAGCAAGGTCGGGTGTCGATTCACGGGCGGTTGCGTGAGTCGGCGGCCATGGCCGGCGACGTGGATGTATTCGGTCAATACGACTATCTCGATGTGTGGAACCACGAGCGCTTTGCCAGCCGACTCGCCGGGGAACCGTTCACCGACGAGGACGCTCGCGCGCTCTCCGAGTTCGGAATCTGAACGCGATGATTCTACACGAGCCCGTGCTGCCGGTGGAGACCATCGAGCAGTTGGCGCCAGAGGGGCGTGCGCTCATGGTGGATTGCACCGTCGGGACCGGAGGGCACACGGCGGCGCTCTTTCAGGCTGGCGCGGCTCGGGTCCTCGGTTTCGATCGCGACGCGGAGGTGCTCGGCCTGGCGCGTCAGCGCCTGTCGACCTGGCAGGACCGGTTGGAACTGGTGCATGGCGACTATCGGGACTTCGGTCAGGCGCTGGATACCCGGGGGATCGACCGCGTCGACGGTGCCCTGGCCGACCTGGGTCACTCGACGGTGCAGCTTGAGAGCGACGGGCGCGGGTTCAGTTTTCGTCTCGACGCCCCACTCGACATGCGGATGGATCGCAGCCAGGGAGCGACCCTGGCGGAGATGCTCGATGGGGTGACGCCTGAAGCGTTGGCTGATGTCATTTACGAATACGGCGAGGAGCGTCATTCGCGTCGGATCGCGAGAAATATTGTCTGGGCTCGCGACGCGGGCGAGCTGACCAGCACGACCGAGCTAGCGACGGCCGTGCGGCGGTCGATCCGGTACCGGGGACGCACGCGCATCGACCCCGCCACCCGTACATTTCAGGCGTTGCGGATTTGGGTGAATCGAGAGCTCGACGGACTCGATGTCTTCCTGCGGTCGATGGCCGGTCGTCTGGCGGCCGGCGCCCGCCTCGTGGTCATCAGCTTTCACTCGCTGGAAGACCGGATCGTGAAGCACACCTTGCGGGAACTCGAACAAAGCGGAGAGATCGCGTTGCGCGTCCTCACTCGGAGACCGCTCCGGCCAGGACCGGATGAAGTGGCACGCAACCCGCGCGCCAGGTCAGCGCGGTTGCGCGCGGCGGAGAGGCTGGCATGAGTAGCCTCCATGTCGAATACGACATCAAGCGCGACATCCGCAATAGCCCAATCGTGCGGGAAGTGGACAAGAGCCGCCGGCGGCAGTTGTGGCGTTTGCTGGGTATCGGCGTGTGTCTCGTGGTGGTGCTGTTGTTCTCCGCATGGCAGCACTTTGAGCTGGTGCGTCACGGCTACGAGATCGAGCAGATGGACAGGGAGCGGACCCAAGCGCTCCGGACCAATCGGCATCTGCGTCTGGAAATCGAAACGCTCAGCTCACCCCGGCGCATTGAGCAGATCGCGATCGGTGACCTGCATCTTGTGGCCCCGAGTGCGCCCGACTCGCACGTGATCGAACGCATTGCACCAACCCCGCCGCCCGCCCGTTCCGTGCTGGCGTCACGAGGGGCGACGACGGGCGCCGATTCCCGTCCGTAGCTGAACGAGACGACTATGGTCCCGCCCTCCTCTTCCCCGTCCCCTGACCGCTGGCGTGACGTCATGCGACGTCGTGTGCTCGTCACGGCGAGTCTGATGCTCCTCTGGGGCATCGGCATCGAGGCGAGGTTGATTCATCTGCAGGTGTTTCGTCACGCCGACCTCGTTGATCGCGCCGAGCGACAACGGTCCCGGTCGGTCGCGACCCACCCCAAGCGCGGTGAAATTCTCGACCGGGAAGGTCGCGTCCTCGCGTATAGCGTGGATGCCGACGCGGTGGTCTCGGTGCCATCGGAGGTCGACGACCCCGTCGGGACCACGCGGCAGCTCTGTGACGTGCTCGAGTGTGACGCGGCGCAACGCGATCGGATCCAGACTCGGCTCGGTCAGGACCGGCCGTTCGCCTACATCCAGCGTCGCGTGTCGGTCGACGCCGCGCGCAGGATACGTGACCTCGAACTTGAGGGGATCGGGTTCTTGACAGAGAGCCGACGCTTCTATCCCAACAAGGAACTGGCGGCGCATGTGCTTGGCTTTGTCGGGATCGACAACCAGGGCTTGCACGGGCTGGAAGCCAGCCATGACGAGCAGGTGCGCGGGCGACCCGGGCGAGTGCTGGTGCAGACTGACGCTCGCAACCGGGCGTTCAGTCGGGTTGAGAGCCCGCCGACCGCCGGTGTCTCGCTTGAGCTCACCATCGACAAGTTCATTCAGTACATCGCAGAGCGTGAACTACGCGCAGCCGTGCTCGAGCACGACGCGGCGGGTGGCAGCGTCATCGTCATGGACCCGTCGACGGGCGAGATTCTGGCGCTCGCGAACGAACCGACGTTCAACCCGAACAGCTTTTCCTTGTCGACCCCAGACTCGCGTCGGAACCGGGCGACTCAGGACATCTATGAACCTGGCTCCACGTTCAAGATCGTGACGGCGTCCGCCGCGCTCGAAGAGGGAGTCTTTACACCGGCGGAGATGATCGACGTCAGTCCCGGTGTCATTCGGTTCGGGTCGCATCGGATCTCGGACATGCGCAACTACGGCGAGCTCTCGTTTGCCGATGTCATCGTCAAGTCGAGCAATGTTGGAGCGAGCAAGATCGGCGTCACTCTGGGACCAGAGCGGGTCGGACGGTATGTGGCGCGATTCGGATTCGGGCAGTTCGCGTCGCGCGACTTCGCCGGCCAGAGCCGCGGGATCGTGTACGACTGGTCGGAGCTCCCGGATAGCGAGTTGGCTTCCGTGGCGATCGGCTACAACATTTCCGTCACACCGCTGCAGATGGCGGCCGCCATGAGCGCGGTGGCCAACGGTGGTGAACTCATCGAGCCCCACCTGGTACGTGCGCAGATCAGTGGCAACCAGCGGCTTGAGGTGGCACCACACGTCATCCGACGGGTCATTTCCCCGGACACCGCGTCGACCCTCACACGCATGCTGGAAGATGTGGTGTCGCGAGGCACGGCCCGGAACGCGCAGGTTGAGGGATATACCGCGGCGGGCAAGACCGGGACCGCTGAGAAGATCATTGGCGGGAAGTACGCCGCCACGGGACACAACGTCGCGTCCTTCGTCGGTTTTGTGCCCTCCACACGGCCCGCATTGACCATTCTCGTCGTCATCGACGACGTGGTGAAGTTCGGTGGGGCGGTGGCCGGTCCTCCGTTCCAGCGAATTGCGGAGGCGGCTCTCCGGCACTTGGGCGTGCCGCCGAACGTCGATGCCCTGCCCCCGATTCTGTTGGCCTCGGACGAGGGGTCCGGTCCACGAGTGCGGCCCATTTCCACGCGAGTACCGACACCGGTCAGCGCTGCGCCCGCGCCAGCATTCGACGGGAGTCGGATGCCTGACCTTCGGGGACTCAGCGCCAGATCAGCGATTGGGATCGCGACACAGGTCGGGTTGACCACGGCGACGTCAGGCCGGGGGTTCGTTGCCACACAGACGCCGCAGCCGGGCGCCCCGGTGTCAGCTGGGGAGCAGGTCACGCTGCGCCTGGACCGAGCGTCCGCCTTGGCGGCACAGGTCGAGCCATGACGGTCGGCGATCTGCTACCGCGATTGTCTGGCGTGGCATCGGCGCCGCACGTGCCGCTCACGCCTGGGACGGTCGGCGAGCAGGTGGTGACCGCAATTGCGTATGACTCGAGACGCGTCGCGAACGGGGCGATTTTCGTAGCGGTTCGAGGGCGGCACTTCGATGGCGCCCGCTTCGCCTCGGATGCTGCGACTCGTGGCGCGGTGCTGGTGGTGTCCGCCTCGACCCGTCCCGATGGCGCCAGCGTGCCGTGGCTCACGGTCGCGGACGCCAGGCTCGCGCTGGCTGAGCTGGCCGCCGCGTTCTACGGTGATCCCAGTGCGGACCTCACCGTGGTGGGGGTGACTGGCACCAACGGCAAGACCACGACGACCTACCTGCTCTCCGCCATCTTCGACGCGGCCGGGTGGCCATGTGGACGGATCGGGTCGGTTGGGTACAGCACTGGGCACCGAGAGCAGGTGGCCGAGTACACGACGCCAGAGGCGCCCGACGTGCAAGCGCTGTTGCGCGAGATGGCGGACCACGGTCGAACGACCTGTGCCATGGAAGTGTCTTCGCACGCGCTTTCGATGCGACGGGCGGACGAGACGCAATTCGCCGCCGCTGTGTTCTCGAACCTGACGCGGGACCATCTCGATTACCACTCGGACATGCAGGACTATTTCGCCACGAAGCGGCGACTGTTCGACATGCTGGGAGTGGGGGCACCGGCCATCGTGAACCTCGATGACCCGTACGGTGTTGAGTTGGCGTCCGCGGTCGAGCACCCGGTGACCTACGCCATTGACGCGCCAGCTGACGTGACCCCCGAGGGCCTCGAGCTGACCTTGTCCGGATCGTCGATGGAGGTCCGCACGCCAAGCGGACGTCTCCAGATTCGATCAAATTTGCCCGGTCGGCTCAACGTCTACAACATCCTCGCGGCTGTTGCCGCTGCCGTGGCGTTGAACGTGCCGGTTTCCGCGATAGAGCGAGGCGTCGCCGGGCTCTCCGGTGTACCGGGCCGGTTCGAGATTGTCTCCACGCCGGACGACGACCTGACCGTGATCGTGGACTTCGCGCACACGGACGACGCACTCCGGGCGATTCTAACGGCCGTGCGCGATGTTAGCCCAGAGCAGGTCATCAGCGTGTTCGGTTGCGGCGGTGACCGGGATGCAGCCAAACGACCGCTGATGGGGGCGGTCGCGGCCAGACTCAGCGATCTGGTCGTGGTGACGTCGGACAACCCGCGTTCCGAGAACCCTGACGACATCATCGCGGAGATTCGTCTGGGCATGGAGTCGGCCGCAGACACGGAGCGGACGCGTCACGTCGGGATTGTCGACCGAGCGGAGGCTATCGAGCATGCGGTGCGGCAGGCCGAACCGGGCGATGCCGTCGTGATCGCGGGCAAGGGGCACGAGACCCACCAGCTGGTCGGTAGCGAGCGGCGGCCTTTCGATGATCGGCAAGTGGCGCGCGCCGCGCTCGGTCGGCGACGCGCCGACACGGGGTGGTCGTGACCGGGGCCGGGCATGGACACACGGGCACGGTTCGATCGAACGGGGTCGAGTATGGATGAACAACTTCCACTGACCCTCGGCAAACTCGCGCGCGCGGTCGGTGGCACGCTGCGCGCGGGTGACCCCGCGGCGCTGGTCCCCGGGCTCTCGATCGATTCGCGCGCGCTTAGCCCCGGCGATCTGTTCGTCGCCATCGCGGGTGCCCGCTTCGACGGTCACGCATTCGTCGCTGACGCGCTCGCGCGTGGAGCCATGGGGGTGTTGGTGAGCGACGAGGCGGTCATGAGTGCGTCGTCGGGTGCG
>CAWWAF010000065.1:0-21194 GCA_963934795.1 uncultured bacterium | reverse complement strand
GGCTGAATGTGTCAGGATAGGCGCATCACGACGGAGACGCTATGTCCCAAAGCCGGAGAGACTTTCTAAGAACTGCAGGGGTGGCGAGTGCGGCCGCTCTCACTGGAAACCGAGAGACGGTAGGGGCTGAGAACCTGTCCCAAGCGCCAGACAACGTCCAGGTGGTCCAAACCCCTGTCCTGGATATCGGCTACGAAGAGCACGGGTCTGGCGACGGGTTTCCGATCGTGCTGCTCCACGGCTTCCCGTATGACGTTCGGTCGTTTGACGGCGTCGTGGGACCGTTGGCCGAGGCGGGGCACCGGGTGTTGGTCCCGTACCTGCGTGGGTACGGACCCACGCGGTTTCGTGATCCGGGCGCGCCGCGAATGGCGGAGCAGGCGGCGATCGCCCAGGATGTGGTGGATTTCGCTGATGCGCTGGGCCTGGACCAGATGGCGCTCGCTGGATTCGACTGGGGGAATCGCGCCGCCTGTATCACCGCGATTCGTCATCCTGAGCGAGTGCGCGCGCAGGTCGCCTGTGGTGGGTACTCCGTCCAGGACACCGTCTCGCCAGGGCGCCCAGGTCCTGCGCGCGCGGAGGCCCGTCTCTGGTATCAGTGGTACTTCAACACGGAACGGGGACGCGCCGGTCTCGAGGCGAACCGGCACGACATCATTCGCCACCTCTGGGACACCTGGTCTCCCGGGTTCGCGTACACCGACGCGCAGTACGACCGATCGGCACCCTCGTTCGATAACCCTGATTTCGTCGATGTCGTCATTCACTCGTATCGCCACCGACATGTGAACGCGCCGGGGGAAGCGCGGTTTCTCGACGTCGAGCGCGAGTTGGCCGAGCGCCCACTTGTGTCGGTCCCCGCCATCGTGTTACGCGGTGTGGACAGCGGTTTCGGACGTCCGACGAGCGACCTCTCAGGTGATCAGCGGCGGTTCTCCCGACTGGTGGCGCGCCGCATCGTGGAGCGGGCGGGTCACGATCTGCCCGCTCACCGGCCCGACACGGTCGTGGCCGCGCTACTGGAGTTGTTGTCATGACGTGAGGGCGGCGCGAATGGTGACAAGGCGGACGCCCAGGGGCGCGGTTGCGTCTGTGGCTCCTGGTCGGTCAGCGAGGCTGCCCGCGAAGGTAGCGTCGCCGAGGGATGTGGGCCGGCCGCGGACACGGACACGGGAGCGGCTGGCGAGGAAAGCAAGATGAGACCAATACGCAGGACAGCGGTGGTTGTGACGGTGCTCGTCGGGCTGGGGGCGGTGGCGCTATTGGCCGGTACTCAACTTGGCGGCAATCAACCTGGGCAGGCCAATTTCGAGACGGGGTCGTTGCCGGTGACGGTCGAGAACGAGCCCGCGGTGCTGGTGACGAACGAACCGATTGTGCGGGCGCAACAGTTTAGTGATTGGACCGTCCGCTTGACGGACGACCAGTCGCGGGACCGGACGGTGACGCTGTCTGATGCACAGGTGGCGAGACTGACCATGCCCGGGTTCGTCGAGGCCGGTGTGACCTATACGTTTGTGTGGCCTGATGGATCCGCCGAAGCGCACCTGGTCGGCGCGTTGGCCAACAGCGGCTGGGTCCAGGTGGAAGGGGCGAGCGGTTCGTTGAAGTGGGTCAATGCGTCGGCGGCTCGGAGTATCGAGGTATCCGGATCGGGGCAATGACCGGATCGCTGGCGGGCAGGCCCGGGTCGCTCGGCTGAGGAAACGCCGATGCGCACGCGCTATACTGTGCTGCCGCATCCGGTCTCCCGCTTCGCTCTCTATCACGAAGACGACCGTTGTCACTTTCCATCATCGTCCCCGTTTACAACGAGCAGGCCACCATCGTCGAGGTGTTGACGCGTGTACTGGCGGTTGAGCACGACAAGCAGCTGGTGGTCGTGGACGACGGCTCCACGGACGGCACGCGGGAGCGGTTGGACGAGTGGGCGCGGGACCAACCCGCATGGGTGACGTGTTGTCGCCATCCACAGAATCGGGGCAAAGGGGCCGCGGTCCGCACCGGCCTGACGCATGCCACCGGCCAGTGGGTCATCATTCAAGACGGTGATCTTGAATATGATCCCCAGGACTACACGCGACTCTTGGTCCCGGTGGTCGAAGGTCGCGCGCAGGTGGTGTACGGTTCACGGTTCCTCGGCAACAATCCGCGCATGTTCTTCACGCAACGGGCGGGCAACGTCATCCTGACGGGTCTCACGAACCTCCTCTATGGTTCGTCGCTGACAGATATGGAAACGTGCTACAAGCTGTTCGCGCGGGACGTCGTCACCACGTTGACGCTGACCTCGGAGCGCTTCAATATCGAGCCGGAGCTGACGGCCAAGGTCTTGCGTCAAGAGTTGGCGATCGTCGAGGTGCCGGTTGCCTATGTCGGCCGACGCTATGACGAAGGCAAGAAAATCAACTGGCGTGACTTCGTGTCCGCGGTCTGGACGCTGTTCCGGCTACGTTTCTAGCAGTCCGTGCTTGCACCACGGGCTGCCAGGCGTCATGTGTCGGGAGACTGAGCCGCCGTCGTCTTTCGTCTGTTCCGCTGACGTGTGGCGCGCACCATGACATCCACGCTCTTCGAGCGCAGCACCAAGCCGTTTCTCCTCCTCTCGCTGATCGGCGCCGGCGTCATGACGGTGACGACCGCGGTGGAATGGCCTCTGTTGCCGTGGGTGAGTCTGGTCGCGTTGGTGGGATCGTATGTGGCCGGCCGACGATTTGGTGACCGGGTCGTCAGTGGCTGGCTCATCCTCACCTATCTGGCGCCGGCGCTTGCCATGCTGGGCCTCGGAGACTTTCGTCTCTGGGACCTGACACCGTGGCTTGCTGGTCTGCTGGGCGCCATGGTCGCGACGGCCGACCCAATGCGTTGGCACCTGCCAACGCCGTGGCGAGCACCGCTGGCGGGCTGGGGTCTCGTCATTGCGGTGTCGTGGCCGGTGGTCTGGCTGCGCGAACTGGATTTTGCTCCGTCGGTGCTCTCCGTTGCCGACGTCGCTAATAACGGGGCCGGCGTGTCGCCAGGGATCGGGCTGTTGTGGGTGTACGGCGTGGTCGTGACTCACGGGCTCGGCCTGATCCTGATCGACTGGTTGTTCGCCGTCTTTGGTCGGGAGGAGCGGGCGCGGCTTCAGCGGCGCGTGTTGCTCCCGCTCGGATTGGGCTGGGGTGGTGCGTGGCTGGTGGGACTGTACCAGTCGTCCGTCGACTCGGCATTTCTCAATCGGGGGTTCTGGGCCGTGACGGGCCGCGCCTCCGGCACGTTGATGGATGCCAATCCGTTCGGCATGGTCGCCGCTCTGTGGGGTGCGATCGGGCTGGCCCTAGTGCTCGGAGGGCGGCCGACGCCAACTGGTGTGCCGACCGGGTCACGCCTGGCGCTCGCGGGCGTGGTGCTCGCGGCGTCGTGGTACGGCTTGTGGATTTCCGGGTCGCGGTCGGCGCTGGGCGCTGGCGCGGTGATCCTGCTGTGCGCGGTGTGGCAGCTCAAGGGCCTGACGGGTCATCTGCCCCGGCGGCGCGTGGCCACCCTCGGCGTCGCCGTGGCACTGCTGGCCGGTGTGGTCTGGTTGGGGGTGACCTCGTCATCGTTGATGGTGGGACCGTGGGAGCGGCTGGCAGAGCAGCGACCGTCCAGTTCGGTGGCCTCGGTTCGGGCGGTGGCGACCGAACTGTGGGACCGCAATTGGTATGGCACGACCGCCGTCCGGATCATTGCCGACTCCCCGTACGTCGGTGTCGGCGTTGGGTCGTTTCGTCTTCTGGTACCGGATGTGTCCTACGAGTTGGGGCACGGGCGGCTCGAGCCTGACAACGCCCAGAACTGGTTCAGGCATCAAGTCGCAGAATTCGGTGTGCTTGGCAGCATCGGTTGGATGGTCTGGGTCGCGCTATTCCTGCGGCTCCTCATGACTGGGCGTCCGGTGGAGGGCGCCGCGGTGTCGGCTCACTTCGTACGGGGCGCACTGCTCGCCCTCGGGCTGGCGTCCTTGGTGGGCATGCCGACCCAGAACGCCGCGGTGGTCGTCACCTTCTGGGTTCTCGTCTTCTGGTATACCGTGCTTATCGAGCTGCCGGTCCGGCCGACGCTGAGTTGGTTGGATCGCGGTCGAACGTGGGGTGCGGTGTGGGTGGTCGCCCTGGTCTACGTGGCTGGATTGGCCTATGTGTCCTGGGTCGACCTCCGGGTCCCGTATCGAGCCCAGCGGGCAGATTGGGATTACGCCTACGGGTTCTACGAGCCGGACGCGGCAGGGACGGTCGATGAGTTTCGGTGGGCCTCACGTCGCGCGCTGGCGGTCGTGCCGTTGACGGACCGCTGGATCGAGGTGACGGCGTGGACACATCATCCTGACGTGCGGGAGAGGCCAGTAGACCTGAAGGTGTGGATCGACGGCGTGCCGCTGATCGACAGTCGGCGCAACGGAGGCGAGCCAATCACGGCAGCCGTCCGCATACCGGATCGCCAGACGCGGGTGCTGATTGAGGCGGAGGTCGATCGTACCTGGAGACCGAGTGACCGAGGAGAGACAGATACTCGCGATTTGGGCCCCGGGGTTCGGTGGCGTTTCATCGATCCGTAGCGGCCTCGGTCCTAGCAGCGGGACGTGTACGACGGATGGCGAGAGGCCAGGCAGCGCGCAACCAGAGAGAGAGACGACGGCATGAGACAGTCCACCGGCTTCCACATGTATGTGTCGTATCAAGACGACGACAAGGTGTCGATCTACCGCGTGGATCGAGGGTCAGGCGACGTGGCGTTTCAGGAGGATGTGGCCATGGCTGGTGGCCCGGCGCCAATGACGCTCAGTCCGGACCAGCGGGTGCTCCATGTCGGACTCAGAGGCAGCCAGCAACTCGCGAGCTATCGTGTCGATCAGCGGACGGGTGGACTGAGCTCGATCGGAGCGGTGCCGCTGCAGGGTGAGCCGGTCTACCTCTCGACCGACCGCACCGGACGCTTCGTGCTATCCGCCTACTACTACCAGAGCACGGCGGGGGTACATGCGGTGGGGAGTGACGGCGCGGCGACGATCCCGCCGATCGAGTGGCGCATGACCGCCCATGGGGCCCACGCCATTCAGACCGACCGGTCGAACCGCTTTGCCTTCGTGCCGCACATCGCGAACCGCGGCCCGAACGCCATCTTTCAATTCCGATTCGACCAGAACACCGGGCGTCTCACCGCGAATACCCCGGACCGGCACTCACCATCCGAGTATCTGGGGCCCCGCGCGTTCGCGTTTCACCCGACGCTGGACACGGTGTATTTCTCGGACGAGCAGAATGGCAGCGTGACTGGCTATCGACTGGCCCCGTCGGCGGGCACGCTCACACCGTTCCAGACCATCTCCACGCTCCCCGCAGGATACGACCAGCCGAACACCTGCTCGCAAATCCACATGGCCCCGTCCGGCAGATTTCTCTACGCGCCGAATCGCGGACACAACAGCGTCGCCAGCTTCACCGTTGACTCCACGTCGGGTCGCTTGACGGCCACCGGGCGGGTCGCCACCGAACCGGTGCCACGGGCCTTCAATGTCGACCCCACGGGGCACTTTCTGTATGTCGGCGGGTTGGATTCGGGTCGGCTGGCCTCTTACTCGATTGACCAGAACACCGGCGAGTTGACCCCGATGGAAACCTACGAAGGCGGCCGCCGACCGATGTGGGTCCTGCTGGCCGATCTGTCCGCCTAGCAGCTGTGGCTCTCAGGTAAAGGCAATGACGATGAACGGCCTGATGATGGAGTACCCGCTGACGCTCGACCGGATTATCGAGCATGCGGGCCGGATGTTCCCCCACAAGCACATTCGCACCAAGCGGCCAGATGGGGGAATGCACGAGTACACGTACGCCGATCTCCACCGACGTAGCCGGCGGTTGTCAGCGGCCCTCGTGGCACTGGGTGTGGAGCCGGGTGATCGGGTAGGGACGTTCGCGTGGAATCACTACCAACATCTGGAGATGTATTTCGGTATTCCCGGTGCCGGTGCGGTGTGTCACACGCTGAACGTACGGCTGTTCCCGAAGCAGTTGGCGTATATCGTCAACCACGCGGAGGACAAGGTCGTCTTCATCGACGCCTCGGTGTTGCCGCTCTACGAGAAGGTGTCCGCGGAGGTCGGAGGCGTCCAACATCACGTACTGGTCAATGCGCCGCCGGACATCGAGACCACGCTGCCGAACGTGCTGCATTATGAAGATCTGATCGCGGCGGCTGACGACAATTTCGCGTGGCGCTCCACCGACGAACAGATGGCAATGGGACTCTGCTACACGAGTGGCACGACCGGGGACCCCAAGGGCGCGTTGTACAGCCATCGGTCGATGTTTCTCCACACGCTGGGTGAGAACCAGGCGATGGGATTGGGATTGACGGAGACCGACGTGGTGTTGCCGGTGGTGCCGCAGTTTCACGCCATGGCCTGGGGGCTGCCGTACGCTTGCACGCTGGCCGGTGCCGACGTCGT
The DNA here is from genome assembly GCA_963934795.1 of uncultured bacterium. GTDB lineage: Bacteria > Acidobacteriota > Vicinamibacteria > Vicinamibacterales > UBA8438 > UBA8438. The sequence goes on along the minus strand of CAWWAF010000065.1, from coordinate 14,722 downwards.
GATGCCGGGGCCGCATCTGCAGCCAGCCGCACTGGCAGAACTGATCGAGTCGCAGCAGGTCACCGTGGCGGCCGGGGTGCCAAGCATCTGGAACGGTCTCTATCACGAACTGCAGGCCGCACCTCGCGACATCTCGTGCGTACGGGCGCTCGTCGTCGGTGGTTCCGCCATGCCTCGCTCGCTCATCGAGGGGTACGAGCGAGAGTTGCGCGTCAACGTGATCCAAGCCTGGGGGATGACCGAGCTGTCGCCGCTGGGGACTGTCTCGAAGCTACAGCGACATCATCTCGGTCTCACCGAGGCGGAGCAGCTGGATATCAAAGCCCTGCAGGGGACCCCGCTCGGTGGAGTCGATCTCAGAATCGTGAGCGACGATGGTGTAGAGCTGCCCTGGGACGGCGAGACCATGGGCGAGTTGCAAGCGCGGGGGCCATGGGTCATACGGAGCTATTTCAAGCGTGAGCCGACGTCGGAGCACTTCACCGCGGATGGCTGGTTCCGTACGGGTGACGTGGCCACGATGACGCCTGACGGCTACATGCGGATAACAGATCGCACCAAAGATCTCGTAAAGAGCGGCGGCGAGTGGATTTCGACGGTGGCACTCGAGGGTGCGTTGATGGCACACGACGGCGTCCTGGAGGCGGCCGTCATTGCGGTGCCGGACGACAAATGGTCTGAGCGTCCGCTGGCGGTCGTCGTCCGCACCGCGGAGGGCGGGGCCGACACTGACGAGCTGCGCCGGTTGCTGGGCGACCAGTTCGCGAAGTTCGAAATTCCGGACCGTTTCGTGTTCGTCGACGCGCTGCCGAAGACGAGCGTGGGCAAGTTCGATAAGAAGGTACTGCGAGCCCGCGTCGCCGACGGGACGCTCTAGTCCACCGTCGCTACTCGCGGTGACGCGTGCACTGATCCGCTTCGGACCCGTCCCCGACCACCATGCCGCGCGCCAAGCCCCCGAACCGATCGCGCTCTTGGCGGGCATGAGTGGTGGTGGGTGTCGGGGTGCTGCTGCTGGTCGACACGGGCGTCGTGGCATACGAGGATCTGCTGGACGGTTTGACCCGCGACGGCGTGTGGGGGCTCGATCTTCAGGCGGTCTTCCATGAGCAGCTAGCTGGCGACACCCTGTGTGGAGTGCTTACCGACGCTGTCCGCTGTATCGGGCACTACAACGAGACAGGAAATGAGGTCGTCGCCGCTGCGGTCTTCGAGACGTTGGCAGGGGAGGCTGGCCGGCAACTGAGCTTTGGTGGTTCGTAAGCCGGCCGCTCCCAGAAGCCTCAGTTCCAGTCCAAGGGTGCGAACGACTCCAGCTGGTGAAAGTCTGGTGCTGCGCCACCCAGAGGGTGGGCGGCGAGGTATCGTCGCGACGCGGCCCGGCCATGAATCGCATAGGCGTTGAATGCGCGGACGCCTGCCGGTATGAGTCGCGCCGGCACGCGACTCCTCCCGCGCCAGTGGCCGTTCGACCGGACCGCCGCGAAGGCCAGCGGCATACCGCTGGCGGCGACATGGCGTGCCCCATGGAGTGCAAGCGCCAGGTAGTGTCCGTGTGGGCCGAACTCCAGTTCCAGGTAGTGATCGTCGTCGCCAAGAAGAAACAGCTCGACGACTTCGTGCTCCCACAGCCGGTCGGTCGAGCCGATCGCCGCGTCAGGAGGAGGGTCGCCGTGGAAGATCGCATCGATCGCAATCGTGAGCTCCTCGGTAGACCGCTCCAGGATCAGCCGGACGGCTTCGTCGGCTCGCGCCGGTTCGCCATTCCACAACCGTGCGATGCGAATCTCCATGTGTGCCATGAGCCCGTCTAACCTCACACCGCCAAGGCCGTGTGTCAAATCAGCGCACGGCCGCGAATGTGGGGGAGGACGATGGCGGTGGGACGTGATCGGCCGGTGATGTTCGAGTAGTGTACGAATCCTGTTGATGTGACTCGTCTCGTTGGGCCGATGCGGCGCTGGTCGACAGGCGTCTACGAACGTACGGCTCACGTTGGTCGCCGAGGGGGCGTTCGGAGTCGGCACAGGTGGGTGGCTCGACGGGGTGCGCGCCGACGGTGACGTCGGGGAGGTGTGGATGAACTACCAATACGGCCTGTTGTTGGCCCTCGTGTGCGGGTTGGTCGCGCCTGGAGCGTTCGAATATCGGACCCTCGGTCGGCCGCCCAGGCACCATCCCCGCCCACGGACGGGTCCAGGGCGAGGCGTCACCGAAACGGTGAATGTCTATCCTGCGATCTAGGTGAAGCCCGGCGCCCGGTTCCCGTGTGTGACAGTCTCGTCACGAGCGGTAAGCGCGGCACACCGCGGAGCGAGAGGGAATTCGGAATGCTGTCTACGTATCGACTCGGTGCATGTCTGGTCAGGATGAGCGTCACTGGGATTGCCGCCGCTCTAGCGGCGCTGGTTGTGTACACCCCCGTCCACGCGCAGTCGTCCACCGCGAATCCGTATCGCGCAACCTTCGGGTGGGAACAGCTGCCAGAGGGCCGGGTGATGGGCACCGTCAGCGGTGTGTTCCCGGACCCGGACGGAGAGCATCTCTGGATCCTGGACCGGTGCGGCGCCAACCAGTGTGCCGGTACCGACCTCGACCCGATCATGAAGTTTGACCTGGAGGGCAATCTGGTCGACAGCTTTGGGGCCGGCCTGTTCGGGTTTCCCCACGGCTTCTTTCTGGACCATGAGGGGTTCCTCTGGGTGACCGAGGGTGGTTCGCATGGGGACGCCAGGGCCACACTTGGGGAGAGCCTGGGCATCGGCCATCAGGTGCTCAAGCTGAACCAACAGGGTGAGGTCTTGATGCGGCTCGGCGAGGCGGCGGTCTGGGGCGACGATGAGACGCACTTCAACGGTCCGTCCGGGGTGGTGGTGGCGCCGAACGGCGATATCTGGGTGTCGGACGGGCATCGGGGTGGGAACAACCGCATCGTCAAGTTCGACCGTGACGGCAATTTTCAACTGTCGGTTGGCGGGGGAGTCGGATCTGAAAGCAAGGAGGCCCGCCGGTTCAGCGATCCCCATGACATCAAAATGGACTCGCAGGGGCGGGTGTTCGTGGCCGACCGCGGCAACAGTCGAATCCAGGTGTTCGACGAGGGAGGCAACCTGCTCGACATCTGGACCCAGTATGGGAAGCCGAGCGGGTTATTCATCGACCGACACGACATTTTGTATGCGGGCGACGGGTTGTCGGGGATGGTGCGAACCGGCCCACCAGACAACTGGCGGAGCAACCTGGGCTGGGAGAAGGGGATTCGAATCGGAGACCTGAAGACCGAACAGGCGTGGGTCACGCACTTCATTCCACAGCATGATGTCGATGTCGGGGCCGGTATCGAGTTTCTCGGCGTAGACTTCGAGGGGAACATCTACGCGGGCGAGGTGCAGCGGCGACGGCTCGTGAAATACGTGCCGCATCGACCGTCGGAATTGGGTGGACGTTGAGACATGGATAGAACAGGCGCGGATGGGCCGTCACGCCGCACGTTTCTCCGGGGCACGGGCGGGGTTGTCGCGGTTGCGACGATAGCCCCGGCTGAGGCCGTGCAGGCGGCGACAGGCCAGACGACGGGTGGGGACGATGGCGCTCCGCGCACGACCGTCCAGGTGACGGTGAACGGCACGCGTCATCGTGTCGCGGTACAAGACCGCTGGACGCTCGTCGAACTGCTTCGTGATCACCTCCGGCTGACCGGTACGAAAATAGGGTGCGACCGCGGCGAGTGTGGTGCCTGCACGGTGCTGCTGGATGGTCGAGCGGTCTACGCTTGCAGCCAGTTGGCAACGTGGGTTGACGGCAAGGAGGTCACGACCGTCGAAGGCCTCGAGCAAGACGGCGGTCTATCGACGCTCCAGCAGGCGTTCGTCGACGGCAATGGCCCCCAGTGCGGGTTCTGCACGTCCGGCCAGTTGATGTCGGCGACTGCGGTCTTGGCCGAGAATGCTACGCCGACGCGAGAGGAGATCCAGCAGGGGATGACTGGCAACCTGTGCCGCTGCTCGAACTACAACGCGCTCGTCGAAGCAGTGCAGGCGGCAGCGGGGACCCGAGCGGTGGACCGCGGTATGCCTGCCGTCGGCCTCGGTGGTTTCTCGCCGCTTGCGACGGTCGGACCGCCGACAGCGCGGGTGGATGCGGTGGAGCGCGTAACCGGTCGGGCGACCTACTCCGGCGACGTGATGTTGCCCGGCACCATCTACGGACGGGTGCTGCGGAGCCCGCACCCACACGCGCGGATCCGTCGGATCGACGTGTCGCGAGCCGAGGCCTACCCCGGGGTCAAGGCGGTCATCACCCATGAGCGGGCACCAATTGTCTGGGGCGCTGGGTCCGTCTCTGGTGGCCGCCAGTACAGCGATCGAATCAAGGACGTTTCGCGGCATCGTCGGTACCTCTTCAACAACCCCGTGCGTTTCGTGGGCGATGCGGTGGCGGCCGTTGCTGCCGTCGACCGGCACGTTGCGGAGGAGGCCCTGCGTCTGATTGAGGTGGACTACGAACCGCTGCCATTCGTGCTGGACCCGGAGGCGGCGCTCGAACCGGACGCGCCGCAGGTGTGGCCCGAAGGCAACCTTGCGCCGGACATCGAGAACCGCGTGGGGCCGATGGTGACGACGCTCGGAGACGTGGACGTGGGGTTTGAGGAGGCCGATCAGATCTTTGATGACCGGTATTCGACCGCGTTCGTTCACGACGCGCAAATGGAGCGTCGTACCTGCCTGGCGCACTGGGAGGGCGAGAAGCTTACGCTCTACACCCCGACCCAAGGGGTGTCCAACTGTCGTCACGACACGGCGCGCGACCTGGGGATGCCGGACGACCAGGTTCGTATCGTCTGCAAATTCATGGGGGGCGGTTTCGGGAACAAGAATCAAAATCAGGACGCCGACCTCATCGCGGCCGTGCTGGCAAAGCAGGCCGGCGCGCCCGTCGCGCTCGAGTTGTCCCGCAATGAGGACTGGCTGGGGATGCATGGGCGCTGGCCCACGGTGCAGTACTACCGTGTCGGCGTGAAAGACGACGGCACCGTGACCGCTATTGACCTACGTGGCTATAGCGGCATGGGCGGCTACCGGAAGAACAGTGGCGGCATCAGCGGCATTGAGCTGTACGGGTGTCCGAATGTGCGACGCGAAATCTTTCCCGTGTACACGAACCGCACCACGTCGGGCAACTTCCGTGCGCCGACCTATCCGCAAGGATTTTTCGGCATCCAGTCGATGATGGATGACGTGGCCCACAAGATGGGTATTGACCCGGTCGAGTTCGTTCTCAAGAACGCGCAAGGTCCCGGCGGCGCCGTCGACTATACGAACTACACGCTCGACGAGTGCATTGCGGAAGGGGCCGCGCAGTTTGACTGGTCGTCGCGTTGGCGGACGCCGGGGTCCGATAGGGGCCCCATCAAGCGCGGCGCCGGTATGTCATTCATGTTGTTCCGCTCGGCCCCGGGTCGCAGCAGCGCCATCATCCGGGTCGACGCCAGCCAGCAGTACACCCTGTTCGTTGGGGTGACAGATATCGGCGGCGGCGCCAAGACGACGATGGGCTTGATTGCGGCCGAGGCACTGGGTGTGCCGTTGTCGCAGGTACAGGTCGTCTCCGGCGATACCGACCGGTGTCCCTATTCGGTCGGAGAGTCGGGCGCGCGCACCACAGTAATGACCGGTACCGCAGTGGTCGAAGCCGCCCGCGACCTGGCCCAGCAGATTGCCGATGGGGGGATGCCGACCGGCGAGAGCGTCCTCATCGCGTCGGCCACCCCTGATCCCAGCACCGACGGAAAGACCCGCAACTGTTTCGGAGCGCATTTCGTCGAGGTGGAGGTGGACACGGCGCTCGGCCACGTACGGATCACAAAGTATGTGGCGGTCCACGAGTCGGGCCGCATCATCAATCACCAGACCGCCAAGGATCAGATTCGCGGCGCGGTGATCCAGGGCATCGGCCAGGCGCTGCACGAAGACTTGCTGTACGACCCACGCAACGGACAACCGCTGACGCCGGGCTTCTACGGTGGTCGTCACATGACCCACCTTGATGCACCCGACATCGAGACGACATTCATCGAGACCGACGACGGCTATGGTCCGTTCGGGGCCAAGTATGTGGGCGAGTCTGGCATCGTGCTGGCACCAGCCGCCGTCGGCAACGCCATTTTCAATGCGATCGGTCGGAGGATGAAAGATCTCCCAATCACCCGCGACAAAATCATTGAGGCGTTGTCATGAAACGATTCAGCAACGCCAATGCCCACACCCTGGGTGGGGCGGTCGAGCTGGCGGGTGCAGCGCGTCGCGCCGGCGTGCGGGCGGCGTACGCCGGCGGCGGCAGTGACTTCCTGGGGATGGTGAAGGAGCGGATCATCGAGCCGGACGTCGTCGTGAGTCTGCGGACGGTGGCCGGGCACGATGAGGTCGAGGCGACCGACGACGGCGTACGGATCGGCGGACTGATCACGCTCGACGCACTCAGCCGGGATGCGCTGATGCACGCACGCTTCACGGTGCTGGCCGAGGCGGCGGGCACGGTGGCGACGCCGCAGATTCGCAACGTCGGCACGCTGGCCGGGAACCTCTCGCAGCGGCCCTGGTGCTGGTACTACCGGAACGGGTTCGACTGCTACAAGGCGGGAGGGAACCAGTGTTTCTCCGCGACCGGCGAAAACCAGTTTCACGCGATCTTCGGGGGCGGGCCAAGTTTTATCGTCCACCCGTCAGATACGGCGGTGGCCCTGGTCGCCCTGGAGGCCGCCTTCCGTCTGGTTGGACCGTCCGGGGAGAGAGTAGTCCCCGCCGCTGCATTCTTCGCGTTGCCCAGCGCAAACCCAGCTCGGGAAAACGTGCTCAGAGAGGACGAGCTCCTGGCTGGGGTCGAGATTCCGTCACCGGCGACCGTTGCCCGAAGCGCGTATCACAAGGTCATGGATCGGGAGTCCTGGACGCATGCGGTCGTCAGCGCTGCCGTCGTGATGGAACTGGAGGGCGATGTGTGTCGGCGCGCGCGCATCGTGCTCGGGGGCGTGGCGCCGACGCCGTGGCGGGTCCCGGCCGCCGAACAGGTGCTCGTCGGCACCCGTGTCACGCCGGCGCTAGCGGCGCGGGCGGGCGAGATGGCGGTTGAGGGGGCCAGGCCGTTATCGAAGAACGCCTACAAGGTGCCGCTGACGAGCGGCGTGGTTGAGCGCACCGTGCTCGATTTGGTGCACCGAGCCGCCCAATGACGATCCACCCTGCTATCAGCCGGTTGCTGTGTGCGCTCGGTCTGGCCGCGCTGCTGGTCACGGCGGGCGCGTGCGCCGCACGGGGACCAGACCAGACATCGGACCCGCGTCCGGCGGACGTCGTCTTGCGGTCACGGGTCGAGCGGGTGCTGGCCTCCGCGCTCGACGTGAACGCGGACACGGTTACCGTGGAGGCGACCGAGGGGGTCGTGACCGTGCGGGGACGGGTCGTGAGCGGATTCGAGCAACAGTCAGTCGGAGCCATCGTGCGCGCGGTGCCCGGTGTCACTCGTGTTCGGTTCGACCTCGAGGTAGACGACCCCGGAGCTGGCCGGTGAAGCGGCGCGATTTTCTACGGCTGCGGCGTGAAGCGGCGGTCCGAGTGGCCGAGCTGTCGTGCGAGCGCCTCTATATGCACTATCAGCATGCTCGCGTGACAACGATGCCAGTCGGCGTGGAGGCGCCGGAACGGGGTGAGGTAGAGCCTCCCAGCGCGTGGACGGCACGCACGACCGAGCAGCTGTTCGACGAGATCGAGCGACAGCTGCAGGACGCAGACGTGCTCCGGCTCGTCGAGACAGAGTGGCTGATGGTCGACGATTATCGTCGCCACGTCGAGAGAGTGCTCGCCGCGTTTCGCGGCCGTGGGGGGCGGGTCGAGAGTAGGGTCGCGAGACCCGGACTGGCGAGGGAGGTCACGCCGTGAGGCGAGTCGCGCTGTCGACGGTCATCTGTGCGCTCGGCGTGCTGGCGGTGCCCGCTGCCGCGCAAGAGGATGTCAGGGCCGTGATCGGCACGGGAGAACTGGCCGGCGTCCGCCAGGGGGGCGTCACGACGTTCAAAGGCGTACCCTACGCCGCCCCGCCCGTCGGGCCGCTCCGTTGGCGTCCGCCGCAGCCGGTGGCGCCCTGGGTCGGGGTGCGGTCGGCGCGGCGATTTGGTCCGGTCGCGCCACAACCGGGCGCCGGGGGGCCAGGGATGGTTGCGAGTGAGGACTGTCTCTACCTGAATATCTGGCGGCCGGCCCAAGCGGGCGAGTCGCTTCCGGTGATGGTGTTCATACACGGTGGCGGGTTCGCGACCGGGTCAGGGTCGGAACCGCTGTATGACGGGTTCGAGCTGGCGAAGCAGGGCGTGGTCGTGGTGACGTTCAACTACAGGCTCGGGGTCTTGGGCTTTCTCGCGCACCCTGAGCTGACCGCGGAATCACCCCACGACTCGTCCGGTAATTATGGGTTGCTGGACCAGGTGGCCGCGCTCGAATGGGTGCAGCGCAATATTGAGCAGTTCGACGGTGACCCGACCCGTGTGACGATCTTCGGCGAGTCGGCGGGGGGACGTTCGGTGTCGCTGCTGATGGTCTCTCCGCTGGCGAAGGGCCTCTTTCACCGGTCCGTGGCGCAAAGTGGAGCGGTGCGGGGCGTGAGCACGTCACTGCGTGAACGCGAGCTTGGAGGGGAGCAGTTGGCCGAAGCGGTTGGGTGCGCCGATCGACCGAACCCGGTCGGGTGTCTGCGTGCGCGGCGGTTCGACGAGCTGGCGCCCGCCGCGATGGGGTTCGACACCGGGCCGATCGTTGATGGGTGGATGATCGCAGAAGACCCGCGAGTGGTGTACGCCGAGGGACGCCAGGATGACGTCCCGATGATTATCGGTGGTAACGCAGACGAAGGGACGTTTTCCATGCTGGGTCGTCGCACGCCGATTGGGACCGTCTCGGACTATCACGCCTATGTGCGCGATACCGTCACGGTCGATGCCGATGCGGTGCTGGCCCGATACCCCGCAGGAACTGATGGGGATGTGTTTGACGCGCTGAAGCGGTTTGACACCGACCGTGGCGTGGCCCGATACGCCCGGCAGCACGGGCGCTGGATGTCGGCGAGTCGCACGAAGGCCTACGTGTATTTGTTCGCGCGCGTCTCGCCGCACCACCGGTGGACCACATTGGGGGCGACGCATACCGCCGAACTGCCGTACCTGTTCGGCAACCTGCAGTTCGCCGCGCGTCAGGGCAGGCTGTCGACAATCGAGTTGGCGGATCGGCGACTATCCCAGGCGATGATGCGGTATTGGACCCAGTTCGCGGCGACGGGTGATCCCAACGGCGACGGACGACCCCTCTGGCCCGTCTACACGGACGACGAGACACTGCTTGTGCTCGACGGCGAGATCACCATCGGTGGATGGCCGCGCGCCGACGGCCTCGACCTGCTTGACCGTGTGTTCGCGGACGAACCTGCGGTGAAAGGCAGTGAGTCGTTGCTGCGCCGCTAGCGCCTGACTGGTATGGCCATGTCACGAAGACCGTCGGGGAAAATATCTATCGGCGTCGTGGCGGCGCTGCTGACGGCTCGACTGGCCATGGCCGGTGCCGGGTCGGCGCAACCCGCCGAGTCACAGTCGTCTGCCTGGCAGCGTGGAGTGTTAGATCGCTATTGTGTGACCTGTCACAACGACCGGGTGCAAGCGGGCGACCTGGTGCTCGCGGATCTCGATGTACTGTCGGTGCACGAGGCTCCGGCGACCTGGGAGACTGTCGTCCGCAAATTGCGTGCGGGTGCGATGCCGCCGCCCGCTCGGCCCAGACCAGACGCGGAGACCTACGACCGTCTTGTGTCCTGGCTCGAAACGGAACTTGATCGGGGCGCTGCTGTCTCGCCAAACCCCGGTCGAACCGAATCGTTTCATCGACTGAATCGTACCGAGTATCACAACGTGGTTCGGGACCTGTTGGATGTGGAGGTCGACGTGACCGAGCTGCTGCCGGCCGATGGCGGTAGCTATGGGTTCGACAACATTGCGGGTGTGCTCGGTATCTCGCCGACGCTTCTCGAACGGTACCTGGGAGCGGCGCGGAAAATCAGCCGGATTGCCATGGGCAGACCGGTGCCGTCGGCTGCGACGGAGACATTTCGGGTGGCGAACGACCTGTCCCAGGATGACTGGGTCGACGGCATGCCGTTCGGCACGCGGGGGGGAGCCACCTTCCATTACAACTTTCCACAAGATGGGACCTACGTCGTGAGGGTGTCCCTGGCGCGCAACGCCGGTGGCAACCTCGCAGTATTTGATGCGCCTCATACCCTCGAAGTCAGTCTCGATGATGAGCTGCTGCGGTCCTATACGGTGGGCGGACGACCTCCGGTGGATGCACCTCCGGGAAGTGATGCCTATCGTGACTGGCAAGCCAGGCAACGCACGGTCGATGCTGACTGGGAGTTCCGTCTTCCGGTGCGCGCGGGGCCGCGGAAAATCCAGGTGACCTTTGCTCGTCGAACCTGGGCGTATCAGGAAACCGTACGCGAACCCTACCTGCGTCCCTATACCGGAACCGATACGCGGCGTCAGCCCTATCTGGGTCAGATGACTGTCACGGGCCCGTACGACACCACCGACGTTCCACCGGCAGCATCGACGCCAAGCCGGCGGCGAATTCTTGTCTGTGAGTCAGCCCAGACGGATTCGGCCCGGGAGCAGACCGCCTGTGCCCGAGAGATATTGTCGACGTTGGCCCGGCGCGCGTATCGTCGACCGGTCACGTCCGATGATCTGGGTGTGCTATTGAGGTTTTTTGAAGAAGGCCGCGCCGCCGACGGATTTGATGCCGGTATTGAATTCGCGTTGCGATGGCTGCTGGCCAGCCCCGAGTTCGTTCTGCGTGTCGAGCGAGATCCGGTCGGACTGGCGGCCGCGACGAATTACGAGATCAGTGATCTGGAGCTAGCCTCACGGCTCTCGTTTTTTCTCTGGTCCAGTCTGCCTGATGACGAACTCATCGACGTCGCAGCCAGGGGTCTACTGAGTGACCCTGCGGAGTTGGAACGCCAAACGCGTCGCATGCTCCAGGACGATCGCGCCCGTGCGCTCGTGACGAATTTCGCCAGCCAGTGGCTCTACTTGCGAAATGTGCCGGCGGTGTATCCGGACGCGGACCTCTTTCCACACGTTGGCGAGGCGCTGCGCCAGGCGATGCGCCGTGAAACGGAGTTGTTCGTCGAGAGTATTTTTCGTGGCGATCGGAACGTCCTGGATCTGTTGACGGCCGACTACACGTTCGTCAACGAGCGCCTGGCACGGCACTACGACATGCCACATGTCTACGGGAGTCATTTTCGGCGCGTGTCGCTCGACCGCTTGTCCAATGATGCGCGGCGTGGACTCCTGGGACATGCCAGCATCCTCGCTGTCACTGCTTATCCCAATCGGACGTCTCCGGTCCTGCGCGGCAAGTGGGTCTTGGAGAATCTCTTGGGCACGCCCCCTGCGGATCCACCGCCAGATGTGCCCTCGTTGGAGGAAACGACCGGCGATGGGAATGTGCTTTCGATGCGGGAGGCCACGGAGCGCCACCGAGCGAATCCAGTATGCGCGAGTTGTCACCGGCTGATGGACCCTCCTGGCTTTGCCCTTGAGCAGTTCGACGCGGTGGGTCGATTTCGAACCCATACGACGGCGAACACGCCCATCGACGCAACCGGCGAGTTACCGGACGGCACGCGATTCGACGGCGTCGCAGGTTTGCGGGACGCATTGGTGTCGAAACCTGATCGTTTTGTCGGGACATTGACGGAGAAACTCATGATCTATGCCCTCGGTCGAGGGCTGGAGCACTACGATGCGCCGAGCGTGCGGCGCATTCTGCGAGATGCGGCAGGCGACGATTTTCATTTCTCGTCGATCATTCTCGGTATCGTGAAGAGTCCACCGTTCAGAATGAGGAGAACGGAGTCATGATCATTTCGAAGAAGACGCTGGCCCGGCGAACAGTCTTGCGTGGTGTGGGTGCCACGTTGGCATTACCGATGCTCGATGCGATGGTGCCGGCGTTGTCCGGCATTTCCGGTCGGGCGGCGGAGCCGGTACGCCGTCTGGGTTGGGTCTACAGCCCAAATGGTATGGCGATGGATGCCTGGAATCCCGCGGCCACGGAGTCGCTTGCGTTGTCCACGACACTGAGCCCGCTTGCCTCGTACCGGGACCAGACGGTGGTGGTCAGCGGGTTGGCGCAAGGCCAGGCTGAGGCCCTTGGCGACGGGAACGGCGAACACACGCGCGCGACGGCCACATGGTTGAACGGTGTGCATCCCCGCGAAACGGAAGGCGCGGATGTTCGGGCTGGAAAGACGGCCGACCAGATCGCTGCGGATCAGCTTGGGCGAACCACGCCGCTCAGTTCACTGGAGCTCGCGATTGATCAGGACTTTCTTGTCGGGAGTTGCGACAACGGATACAGCTGCATCTACATGAACACCATTGCGTGGCGGGATGCCACCACGCCGCTTCCGATGCAGAACAATCCGCGGGTCATCTTTGAGCGACTGTTCGGCGAAGGTGGTTCCACGGCAAACCGGCAATCGGAATTTCAAAAAGATCGCAGTATTCTTGATGCCATCACGAGTGACCTGGCGCGGCTGCAGCGCGACGTCGGTTCGAGTGATCGGGCTCGCGTCACCCAGTACCTCGATGCGGTTCGGGCGATTGAACGTCGAATTCAGCTCTCAGAACAGAACGATACGGAGCTACCCGAGCTCGAGCGCCCGGTCGGCATTCCGGAGTCGTATCAGGAGCACGTGACATTGATGTTCGACCTGATGGCGCTGGCCTATCAAGTCGACATGACTCGCGTGTTTACCTTCATGCTGGGGCGCGAGCTCAATGGGCGCGCCTATCCGGAGATCGGGATTCCTGACTCACACCATGGGTTGTCCCATCATCGCTACGACACGACCAAACTGGCCCAGCTCGCCAAGATCAACACCTACCACGTGTCGCTGTTTACGCATTTTCTTGATGAGCTGGCGAATACGCCGGACGGAGACGGGTCACTCCTTGACCACTCCTTGCTTATGTATGGGGCGTCGTTAAGCGATAGCAACAAACATTCGCACTTCGATCTGCCGTTGCTGCTGGTTGGCGGAGGTGCGGGGCAGCTCAAGGGAGGACGCCACCTCCAATATCCGCGCGACACACCAATGACGAATCTGCTCGTGGGCCAGCTTGAGAAAGCGGGCGTTCGACTTGATGAGGGCTTGGGCGACAGCACCGGACGGCTTGTGGAACTAGCGGCGCTGGCAGACATCTAGGCCCGCATGCTCCCTGAGCGTGGGTGTGCCTTGCCATCCAGACGCCTCGTCAGAAACCTCGTGCACTTCGATGTCTCAACTGAGCGATTGACCACATGAGTGATTGGTTGGATCTGCGACCGCCGTGGCGCTGCAGAGCACGCGTGACGATTTCTGTGGCGATGGTGCTGACGGCTGCCTGCGTCTTGGGGGGCTCTGAGTACGCGAGCGCGCAAAGCGCCGACGGTGACACGGCGTTGCACCAGGCGGCGCATCGTGGGGATGTCGTCTCTCTGCAGCGGGAGCTCGATCAAGGGGTCGACGCAAACACGACGAACCGTTTCGGTGTAACGCCCTTGGCGTTGGCCACCAGAAGCGGCCACGCCGCGGTTGTCCAAGCGTTGTTGAAGTCCGGCGCCGATCCGAATCACGCCTCGCCAGCTGGCGAGACCCCATTGATGATCGCTGCACGCACGGGCGTCGTCGACAGTGTCGTGTCGTTGCTGGAACACGGTGCCGACCCGCTGGCTAGAGAGAGTTGGATGGGACAGACCGCGTTGATGTGGGCAGCCGCCGAGCGTCACGCTGGTGTCGTGCCTGCACTCGTCTCGGGCGGGGCCGAGGTGGACGGTCGGACGGACGCCGGCTTCACGCCGCTCATGTTTGCGGCCCGGCTCGGGCACGTCGAGACCGTGGACGCGTTACTTGATGCAGGGGCAGATATTCACCAGACGCTTCCGGACGGGACCAGTCCGTTGGTCGTGGCGGTCATCAACGCGCACTATGACTTGGCGGTGCGTTTGTTGGAGCGAGGCGCCGATGCCAAAGCCGCTGAACAGGGGTGGACGGCGCTACATCAACTGGTGTGGACACGACGACCGAACACAAACAAGAACCAACACAATCCCTCTCCGCGGCAGAGCGGACGCGTGACGGATCTCGAGTTGGTCAGAGCGCTGGTTCGCCACGGGGCCGATGTCAATGCGCGGCAAACGAAGGAGCCCAGAAATGGCTACCGGAACAAGCTGAATCGCGTTGATGCGACGCCATTTCTGCTCGCCGCGCAGGTCGTCGATCTTGAATTGATGCGCCTGCTGATCGACTTGGGGGCTGACCCGCTCTCGACCAATGAGGATGGGACGACGGCGTTGCTTGCTGCCGCGGGTGTCGAGGTGTGGCCGAACGAGACGGCGGGGAGCAACGAAGACGCGCTGGAAGCGGTCCAGTTGATGATCGAACTTGGCGATGTGGTGACCACCATTGATGCGCACGGCGATGGTGCGCTGCATGGGTCTGTCATGCGGGGTTCGAAGGATTTGACGTTGTTTCTGCTCGAGCAGGGCGCCGAGCTGAATCACGAGAACGAGTGCCGGTGGACGCCGCTGACCATCGCACAAGGCGTGTTTTACGGGAATCTCGGACGCCGTTT
>CAWWAF010000064.1:0-21580 GCA_963934795.1 uncultured bacterium | reverse complement strand
CGCACGCCGAGCAACGTCGTCGACCCGGCGCGCGGTACTGACGTGGACCTCCTGTCAGGAACGCCCTCGAGTCGTCGCAGGTGACTGCGCGCCTGGGCGACTCGATACACTGCCGCGGGGTTGACTACGATGTCGCACCACCTACTGCGGGGGACAGACACGCCCACCGGTGGGACCCGCGTGCGTCGAGTCGCGGCCACGCACCTGAACGGACGGGAATCCGACGCGGATAGCCGTGAGAGGACACTAGCTGGGCGAGCCCCCGAGCGCGGCCGCGATCTCCGGGAAGAGCATCTGCGGTAGAGACTGGCGGCACCGATCTCGCTCGTTGAATCCGGTCGCCTCCTCGTAGCGGTGCACGACCGCGAGCGCGTCTCTCAGCGACGGCTTGTGGGTGGCCTCGAATTCCACACATCGGATCGTTCGGGTCTCGGTCGTGGCCCGGTAGTGGACGACCTCGATGTCGCGGAACTGCCAGACTGCCAGGTCCTTCTGAAGGATACCGCGCCAGCGCACGCCGAGCCGATCAAGAAACGCGTCGACGGCGGCCTGCTGGTCGCCGATGTGGTGGCCCAGGTCCAAATTTATTTCTGCGCGTGCCTCCGTGTCCGGCTCCAGGGCCTTTAGCGTGAGGTGGTGCAACTCCGGATCGAAGCGATGTCGGATGAGAAAGCCCTCGGTCCGCCCGGTGTCGGTCAGATAGTACTTGTCACGAACCTGAAGCGATGTCGTCTTGTCGGGGCCCATGCCGCGCAGGGTGTGGTCGAAGGCGGCCAAGTCGAACTGATCGTCGACCACGAACTTGTGCTCGATTTCGGTGAACCGCAGGTCATCGGTCGTCACGGTGGTGTCCTTGGCGACTACATCCATCGCTTGAATCGGCCCATCAGTGCCAGCCGCCAGCGAAGCGACCGTGAGAGTCCGCGGCGGAACTGGCGTGTGATCGGCACGTTGGCTGGGTCGTCGCCTAACTCGTTGAAGATGGATGCCGCGTGCGCGACGGTCTGCCCATCGCGCGTTGCGAGCATGGCCTCGGCCAAGCGGTCATGCGCGGCATCCTCGAAATTGTAGCTCCCGAAGGCGACCCAGTGGTTGTCGACAAGCACGATTTTCGAGTGTTCGCCGATGCGATGTTCATAGAGGCGCACGCCGGCGGCGAGGAGACGGTCGTAGCTTGTCGCCGCCGCAATCCACGCCAAATCGGTCGCGTCGAGTGCCTCCCGATGCGAATGGTACACGTCAACGCGCACCCCGCGACGAGCGGCTCGGATCACGGCGTGCATGAGTATTGGAATCGGTTTGAAGTAGAACGCGGTGATCTGCACGTGGTGACGCGCGGCGTCGAGCATACCGACCAGGCGGTCGGTCACGATGTTCTGGCCCCGCCACCACAGCGGTCCACGCCGCCCCTGATGGAGGTTCGGGTTGCAGAGCCAGTAGTCGAGGGGGACCTCAGCTGCGCGGGTGCCCGGCGAGTCCGCGGCGAGCGCTTCCAAGTGGCGCAGATGGCCATCCTCGACCTCGCTGCCGATGTCCCGGTAACTGGCCAACAGGAGGGGCACCACCGGTCCGCGCACCGCCACGGAGTATTCGTGCCAGTGCTCGAAACTCGACGCGGTGATGTTGCTGCTGCCGAACACCGCCTCGCCCGCGTCAGATACCTGAATCTTGACGTGCTGACCTCCGCCCAAGCGACGTTGCAGGTAGTGGGCTGGGGCGTAGAACACGACCGTGGCCCCCGCAGCGCGCAGTTCGTCGAGCCGGATGGCGAGCGCAGTCTTGGCGTCACTGCTCATCAACACACCGCCAAGCGCCTGGCCGAACCCGTCAATGAGCAGGTGCACGGCGACGCCCCGCTCCTGGGCCTGTACCAGCGCGGTCAGGAGCTCGGCACCATACGCATCGAACTCGAGGTAGTAGGTCGACAGATACAGAAACCGTTGGGCCTCCGCCACCATGCGGAGGCGGCATTCCCACTCAGCCGCTCGATCCCAGAGTGGGCGCAGGGAGGTAGCCGACGTCGTCACGGACCGTCCGCTAAGACCTATGGCCACCCCTGGAGCCCGTGCTTTTACCACGGGCTGCTAGAGTCGGTAGCCGCCGGAGATGTCGATGTTGACGCCGGTGACGTAGCTCGCGTCGAGCAGATACTCGACCGCCTGTGTGACGTCCTCAAGATGACCGGCTCTGCCCAACGGAACGGTTCGGCTGATCTTGTCCGGTGGTGGGAGGTCGATGGAGTTGTCGAGTTGACCGGGAGACACCATGTTCACGCGAATTCGGCGGTCGGCATAGGCCGGCGCGAGCGCCCGGGTCAGTACGAGCAGCCCGGTCTTGCTGACGTAGTAGTCCGTGCCGTTCACGTTCGCGCGAATACCTTCCAAGCCTGCCATGCCGATGTTGACGATGCTGCCACCGTCGGACATGAATTGGAGCGCGTGATAACAGCAGTAGTACGCGCCCGACAGATTGGCGGCCAGTGTTGCATCCCACGTCGCGGGGTCGAGCGTCGTCACGGGCTGGGGATTGTAGTTCCCTACGTTGTTGATCAGCAGGTCAACTCGGCCTTCGGCGCCTCGAATATCAGCGAACACCTGCGCCACTTTGGACTCGTCGCTGACGTCGACTGCGAGCGCTCGGGCGTGGCGTCCGCCCGCCGTGATCTCGGCCGCGAGCGACTGCGCGTCCGCTTCAGCGGTGCGATAGAGCACCACCACGTCGAATCCACGAGCCGCCAGGGTGGTACACAGCCGCCGGCCCAATCGTCTGGCTCCGCCAGTGACGACCGCGACCGGGCTGTCGGCTGGGGCGTTCATGGGCGTGCGCGCTCCACCCGCACGAAAGAACAAGTGGCGGCCGGGACCGCCTGTGGCTTCCTGATCTCCAGACGCACGGTGCTCACGAGTGGCATCTGTTCTAACAACCGCGCCGAGACGGCTTCGGCCATCGCCTCCAGGAGCGCGAATTTGCGCTCCTGGACCAGGACCGTCACCGCGGTGGCGGCCCCGTCGTAGTCCACCGCGTGCTCGATGGCGTCTGAGCTGGCCGCGGCCGCGAAGTCGTAGTCCAGCTCGATATCGAACAACACCGGCTGGGGCGTTGCGCGCTCGTGCTCGTAGATCCCGACCACGCAGTCCACTCGCAGGTTCTTGAGTCCCGTCGTTCCGATGGTCACGATGTTGTCCTTACTCCGGTTTCCGGGCGATCCAGATCTGCTCCGAGGCGGACGCCTCCTCGAACGGTGTGCCATCAAAGTCGCCTAAACACGTCTCAATGGTGAATCCCGTGTCTACGAGGAGCTGCCGCGCTTGCGTTGGTGTCAGCCAACTCAGACTCAGTCGCCGATAGCGTCGCGTGTCCAGACTCCCGTCCGCATGGAGTCTGTCCTCCCAGGTGACGACGGTGAGCCGTTGTGACGATTCGTCGATCAACGACGTCACCCACAGGAGCGTGTCTTGCGCCGTCGTCGGCGCCACCGACGACTGATTTCGCGGTGGTGGGGCGGTGGTCGGCGACGGATAGATGGCGCGCAGCTGGACCTGCCGCATGTGCGCCATCGAGGCGGGGGTTATGAGGAAGTCATCAAACACGAACCGCCCCCCAGGCTGCAACTGTGTGAGCACCTGGAGCAGGGCGCGGCGCTTCTCCTCGAGCGAGGTCAGGTGCCCGATGCTGTGATAGGGGAGCGCGATGAGGCCCGCGGGTTCCGAGAGCGTGAAGTCGCGAAAGTCGGCGTGCCGCAGGTCGAGACGGTCGGCCACACCGGCGTCTTCGGCTCGGGCTTCGCAGAGGTCGAGCATGGCCGTGGACGCGTCGATCCCGATAATGTGGCAGCCGCGGGTCGCGGCCGCGATCGCGATCCGGCCGTTGCCGACTCCCAGCTCCACGGCCGGCCCGTCCGCGGCCAGGTAGGCATCAACGTAGAACCGCAGATTCGCCTGGGTCGACGAGGCCGTGTCCGTCCAGACACTGTAGATCTCGGCGAAGCGATCATACTCGGGCTGCGGCGTCGCGGGCACTAGTTCTGAGTCTGGTTGTGGCTGCCCTGCGCCAGCGCGACAATCTCTTCCGCATCGCTTTGGAGCAGTAGCCGGTCGCGCACCAGCGCGGCCGCAGCGTCGGAGACCGCACCCACATAGGTCGCATGGTTCGGATAGCGTTCGTCGAACGATAGCCGCGGGTCTCCCGTAGATTCACGTGCCATCCGGTTGGCCGGGAACGGAATGAACGAGCCGGCGCCTGCGCACTGTTCCCCGGCCGCGAAGCCCTCCCGTCTCAAGTTCCAACCCGTGTGAGTGCCGATCGGTGCGGCCAGATTCGGGTGCCGCACACCGTCGGTCATATTGCCGTCGCTATCGGTACGTGCAACCAGCACCGTGTACGGCGCTCCCTGCATCGGTGGCATTGAGCGATGATCAGCCAACGACAGCGGGTTGTAGGACCCGCTGTATGTCACCCCCGGGATCTTGGGAAAGCCGACATGGCTGGCGGCCACGAGTCCGCCGTTCGCCACGGTCGGGAACCGACTTGGCGGCGGCGCCACATCATGGGCGACCCACGCCTGGAGCGCGACGCTCAAGGCGGTGCGGGTCTGACCCAGCGCAAGCGGGTTGTTCAGGTTTTGACAGACGCCGCGAGTCGGAGCGGTGGCGTGGACGCCAGGGCCGCCGCCGTGTCGTATGCCCGCGATCAAGTACACCCGCACGTTGTCGGGCTGCTCGATGTGCTGGCCCCTCGAGTCAGTCACCACCAGGGATGCCCTCGCTTGCCAGAGTTCGGCCTCGCCGTCACTGTGGACAATCTTCGGACACGTGTCCGACGCTCGGCATTTTTCGAGCAGGCCATCTGTCCGGCCGCTGACCGGGTCGGTCAGGGTGGTGTACGCAAACGGAAATTGGTCACCTGGGTAGTTGTGGTCTTCGTGTTGTTTCTGCCAGCGCCCGGGCTGACTGAATGGGTAGTTCGTGAAGGTCTTACGTGACCCCGCGATGTTCGGGTGCATGCCGTCGAACACGACGCGGCCTTCGACGTCCTCATTGAATCCCTGATACAAAAAATCCCGCAGCATGCGGCCGCTTTGGGAGACGCCAAGCGAGATGGCCGTGCGTGGCAATCCAGGGACGGCGAGCGGATTCGGGTGTCCGGATCTGTCCGCGTCCTCGTAGCGCAGGTGGGAGATGGCGTCGCGCATCGCGGCGAAGCCGAGGCCCATCACGATGGGGTCTTTGGCCAGGTAGATGAACTCGTAGATGGCGCCGCCGTCGAATCCGACTGGCCGCGTGATCTCGACCTCTGTCTGGCTGGTGAACGTCCACGTCAAATCGGTGGGAGTCTGTCGCCGCGCGGTTTGACTCGTCCGGACGGAGATCATCCCGCCGCTGGCGTCGAGCGATGACGCTGGATACGTCAGTCGTCGACGAGACACAGGCTCGGCGTCATCAAAGATAAATTCTTCGAGGGCTGGGGCGACAATCGGCGAGCCGTCCGTTGCGGTGGCGATGGGAAGGTAGGCGACGATGTTCGACGCGCTGGGTGTGAGGTCACCCTGCCATCCGACCCGCACGAATGCGAAGCCTTGCTCGAGGAGCGCGACCTCGGCGGCGCCGGCTCCGCCCCGGTTCGACACGTTGTGGTAAATGCCTCGGTTCCATCGCGTCATGTCGACCGGCCGGTACATCTCGACGGTGGCCCGATATTCAACCTGCCCGGCGTCCGTGCGGGGGGCGCGCTTGAGGTTCACAATGTCCTGGTTGCGTCGGTCGTCGGGATCGACCGTTCCAGTCACGATCCCTCGCAGCCGCTCGTATTGTCCGACCTCCCCGAAATGGCGGCCGCCAAGGGCGGGCGACTCGACGACCTCCAGGTCGAAGTCCGTGATCTGTGCGGTTGCCGTCCCCGGCAGTGCCAGACAGAGGGTGATGGTGGCGGCGGCGACGGCTGATGACAGTCTGTGCATGAGGCCTCCGGTTCGCGGCCAATCATATCGTGCCGGGCGCCGCGGTATCCTAGGGCTCCGCTTCACGTCACGGTGGACCAACCCAGGAGGCCGCATGAAGCGTCGGTTGCTCGATGCGGTCTCGGCGTTGCTCATCGGTCGGTCCGGTGCTGGTCCCGCCGATTGGAGTCTCGGTGAGACCATACCGGTTCAGGTGAGCCCCTTCGGACACGCGGACTGACCCAATGGCCTCGCCATCCAAGCGCGCGCCGCGGACGCGACCAACCGCGCAGATCCCAGCAGACATCGAAGAACACCGCGATGAACACTGGCACCGCCAAGGGGACTTGGCGGTCAGCACGGTGCTCGACGCCGAACGCTTCATTGAACGTAACGGCTTCGCCGCCTGCCTCACTGACGCGCGGCGGCCGGGCCCATCGCTGTACGTGGCGGTGTGCGGTCGGCGCGATGCGGTCATGCCCCGTAACGTGCAGAAAGATCCAGAGGCGTCGCTGGCCTGGCAACTGAAGGATCAGTTGGTGCGGCGCGGACAGATCTACTACGCGAAGCTGTGGCGCGGGAAGGCGATGTTCCTGGCGCCACGGATGATTCCGTACTTTCGAGCGGTGTGGGGGATGCGGAAGGCGGATGAGGCGCAGCGGCTGAGTCGGGATGCGCGCCGCGTGCTACGGGTGCTCAGACACGAGTGGGAGCTTGGGACGGCCGATCTGCGCACCCAGTCGCGCGTCACCGATCGGCGGGCGTTCACCCAGGCGATGGACGAACTGCAGGCCGCCATGCTGGTCCTTCCGAGTGAGGTTGCCTACCAACCGCGGTTCACCTATATCTGGACACTGGGTGTCGGCCGGTTTCCCACGGAACTGACGCGGCGTGTCCGCCGAGAACGCGCCGTGCTCGAAATCGCCCGATGTTTTCTCGCCGGCGCCGGCTTGACGATACCTGGAGAGATGGCGCGGGTGACTGGCCTCGCGCGTTCCGAAGCTGGTCTCGCGAATCGGGCGCTGGTGGCAGAGGGATACGCGACCATGCCGGCGAGAGGCGTCTATCGCCTGTCCGCCGTGGCGGACGCTGAAGCGACCGATGAGCGCTCGGCACAGGAGGGGTAGCCCCCACGGGTGTCTCGATTGCAGCAGTGCCGCCAGAAGGGGAGCAGGGCGGAGGCGGCGCCGACGCGGCGCATTGCCAGGGTCAAAAGGGTAGCCCCAGTCGTACATACGCGGTGGGTCCGTCCCCCTCCCTGAGAGGCACCGCGAGGCCAAGACGCAGGAGGGTCGACGAGGTCCATAGCGGGAGGCCGTTCATCAGAAGCTCTCCGCCGACGGAGACGAGGGGCCCGTCTCGCCGGCGGCTAAATAGCAGTCCCACGGTCTCGGGGCCCCACGCGTCACCGGCGTCCACGAACAAACTGCCGCTGACCCAGTCGAGGTACAGCGGGACGTTGCCGAGCGCGCGGTTCACGCGAGCCAGCGGCATCCGATACTCCGCTGAGGTGGACCACGCGGTGGATCCCGAGCGCACACCCCAGCGGTAGCCGCGGATCGGAAAGGGCCGGGCGGACCCCGTGAGCAGGGTGAATCCGGTAATGGCTTCTGCCTGACCCGTTGTCCCCCCGACGCTATAAAAGAAGGCATCGGCGCCGCTGCCCCATGCTCGCCCGCCGCTCATGCGGACGGCCAGGACGTGATTCGCGAATCCACACAACCCAACCGACTTGTAGAGCTTGATGTCTCCCGAGACGTCGGTCCAGGAGGCGTCTGCGCCAGCGATCCCTGCGAGCAAGCTCGGTACGGTGGGGTCCCACCGGCGCCGGACACGGGCGATACCGCTGACTCCATCCTCGGGGCTGATCGAGAAGGCGTGAAGGCGGGTGTTGACGAACCGTGCGGTCGCGTCGAGTTGGGGCAGGCCGCTCGTTGGTCGTCTCGGGGAGAAGACAGTTTCTGGGGCCAGGGTGCCGTTCAAGAGCTGCTGGCGCTCCCAGACGTAGGAGACGCCCACCGACGCGGTGGCGGTACTACGGACCCGTCGGCGAATCATCGTGAGGTCGGTCCGTAGCTCCTGTTCGCGCGTCACCAGGAACAGATCTCGCCGGATGGGCGCCTCGCCCTCGACGGTGGGTTCGTCCACGGCAAGCCCGGCCGAGGTATGCCGCTGCGTGGCCGAGAAGCCGAGGATCGGCGTCCCCAGCCCCGCGAAGGAGTACGCCAGTCCGCCGCTGAACCGGTCGCCCTGCGGCTCGTAGGCGAGCGCGGCGCCCGCCGCGTGCCGCTCGACCGTGTCGACGGCCCTGGTCGCGATGCCGATCCGGGAGCCCAATACACGGGTCTCGCCACGTGTCTCTCCGTCGCCGAACGTGGGGCTCCAGAACCGAGGCCACAGTGACGGAAACGGTCGGTGCGAGCGTGCCGACGCCTCAATGGTGACTGGGACGTCAGGCCGCTCGGCGGCGATTGTGGGCCGACGGCCGGCCGTGAACCGACTGTGGGTGGCGGCAGGAGTGCGCCACCCGCTGGGGTTGTATGGGATGCGTTCCACGTGCCACCCATCCGCGTGATAGGCGCTGAAGTAGATCCAGGTGGCGGATGCGTCTACCTCGGGATAGGACCCGCCAGTTGCAAGGTTGGTGATCTGGTGCAGCGCCGTCGCGTGGCCATCGTCTCCGATATCCGCCGCGAACAGATTCGGGATACCCGTCCGGTCAGAGGCCCACAGGACCTGCCGTCCATCCGGAGTCCAGGTCGGCGCCAGGTCGATGGCGCGATCCTGGGTCACGCGGTCGACGGTCTTCCCGTCTGCGTCAAGGATCAGCAGGTCGTAGAAGGCGCCGGACTCCCACCGCGAGACCGCAATCCACCGACCATCGGGCGAGACGGCCGGGTAGGCCCACTGCGTACCAGCGGCCGGTTCTACGATGGACGACACCTCGCCCGTCGCCAGGTCGACCCTGACGATCGACGTGCGGCCCTCGCCTTGCTGCACCGCCACGGCGTACCCGCCGTCTGGAGAGACCGACGGAAAGTCCAGCCGCGCTCCGTGTGTGATCCTGCGAACCGCGCCGCCCGTGGGGGTCACTACATACAGGTCCTTGTAGCTGCGATAGGGGTCCACGAATTCGATCTGGGAGAACACCACCCGGTCGTTGGGGGTCCAATCCAGCTGTGGCAGTCCATTGGCCCGAGTCAGTGTGCGGGGCGCGGCGCCATCGGGACTCGTCAGGTGGATCTGGGCGTCGGACGAACCGTTCGAGCGGGCAAATGCCAACGTGGCGCCATCGGCTGACAGCGCGGGGTAGAGGGCCCATCGCCCATCTGTCCCCACCGGCTCACCGCGAGTGAGTGGTGCGCGCGTCTCCAACGCAGCGACGACGTCGGCATACCGGGTGGCGAGCTCATCCGCCCATTCGGCAAAGGCGTCGGTAAAGCTGATACCGAACGACCGTTGGGCGGCGGCGTTCATCCGATAGGGCACGAGCTGGTCGTCGACCGCGCGGGCGAATTCGGCCATCCGCTCTTGGCCATACGCGCGGGTCAGGTGGTCAAAGAACAGCGAGCCGTAGATATACGGCCGATTGCCGGCCGGCCAGACCTGTGTGTCCCCGGACACCTGCGGCAGGCTCTCGAGGGCGCCTTCGAGGACCGCCGTGCGGAGGGCCATCTCGTGAAACGTGCCCCGGACTCGTCCCGCGTCGGTGAGCGAGGACTCGAAGTACGTGGCCAGGCCCTCCACCGCCCACGCCGGTAACGCGCTGTTGGGAAAGATGGGCCACCGAATTGGCGCGCGCCCGAACACCGCCTTCGTCAGCGCGCCTAGCCGCCCGCGGCGATCGAGGTGAAAGATGTGAGCCAGCTCGTGCGTGACGACCAGTTCCAGCCAGTCGTCGAAATAGGCCAGTTCGAATCCCTCGATGGGCGGAGGCGCGAAGATCGTGATGCGATTCCAGGGCGCGACAGTGGCGAAGCCATTGCTTGCGTCGGTGTGGTCGGTGACGACGATATTGATGGTGCCTGGCGGCGCCTCATCGAATTGCTCAACGAGGCCGACTCGGGCTCGTGCCGCATAGTCGGCGACGCGGGTGGCTAGCGCGCGAAGCCGTAGCGGATAGGTGATCCGAAAGTGGGCGGTGTCGAAGACACGCCAGTCTTCGTCTGGTGCCTGGGCCGAGGCGGATGCGACGATGCTCAGCCCAACCAGCCCGACGAGCCCGCCCGCGAGGACTGACGCGGCCCGTCTGGCCAGGCCTCGTGCCCGTGCGAGGCCAGCCGGCCGGGTGGCGGCAGCGCCCACTCGCCTCATCATCGCCGGTAGGACGCGCTATGTTGCGAGGTCGCCGATGGCCGCCAGAGCCTCGTCGACGACGGACGAGTCAAGCGTGCTGTTCTGCCGCAGCTGGGTCCCGAAGCCGTCGACCTCGGTCATGCAGTCCTCCGATTCCAACTCCGCGTGGACGCATGCCGGGTGCACATTGATCGGCGTCGCCCGGACCTGGCTCCCGAACGACACTTCGCGTGCCAACACCACCCGGAGCGCGTCTTGATCGATGGCCTTGCCGCAGTTCTTGCACTTCGATCGCCCGCTCGGGGCGCGCTCCACGTATGGGAGTTCTTGGCGCTCAGCGCGGGCCTTCTCCGCTTTCTCCTTGAGCGCTTGCAGCTCGGACAAGGGCGGCACGCTGAGCCCAGGAGCGAATGCCTGCTGCTCGTAGGCAGCTTCGACGTCTTCGAGGCGACGTCGTGCGGCGCACTGGAGGTGATGCCATAGATAGCCGGTGCCAAATGGGCCTTCGAGGAGGATGCCGAGCCGCAACGTGTCCTTCTCGATCTTCCGTTTGCATGTGCGGCACTTCGAACGGCTCGACCGAGCGGTTTCGAGCAGGTAGGGAGCCAGTTCTGGCTCCGGTTCCGGTGTCTGTGCGGGGTCGGACGCTTCGTCAGCCATGGATGTTCCTTCCGTGAGATACGTGAACCCGACCGCGGGGCATCTGGGCCACGCGCGGCTCAGTGCGGGATTTTACCCTGTCACGGGTCATCACCGGTGGCCAGTGTGCTGGTAGCCGATCTTTCACCAGGCGGCTGCTTCGGAACGACGCGTTGCATTGGGTCGGCCAGTCCCTTACCGTTGCACATTGCTCGGCATGCCGCTCGGCCCGATGACGGGCCTGGCGACGGTCGC
This sequence comes from uncultured bacterium, assembly GCA_963934795.1. Lineage (GTDB taxonomy): Bacteria > Acidobacteriota > Vicinamibacteria > Vicinamibacterales > UBA8438 > UBA8438. Next base: position 10,455 of record CAWWAF010000064.1, on the reverse strand, counting down.
GAACAGGAGCACGTATGGCTCGACCGAAAGACACCACGGCGACCCTGATCCCAAGTCTGCGATACACCGACGCCCCAGCCGCGATCGAGTGGCTGTGCCGCGCCTTCGGTTTCGAGGCACAATTGGTCGTGCCCGGGGTGGATGGCACCGTCGCGCACGCGCAGCTCGTCTTCGGACACGGCATGATCATGCTGGGCTCGGCCGGTGCCCACGGCGGCGGCTATGACGAGTTGGTGTCCACCCCGGCTCAGGCCGGAACCAACACGCAGAGCGCCTACGTGATCGTAGAGGACGCTGACGCCTATTACGCCGGGGCCAAGGCGGCCGGAGCGGAGATGGTGCTGGATATTCAAGACTAGGACTACGGCGGACGAGGTTACACCTGCCGCGACCTCGAAGGGTATCTATGGAGTTTCGAGGACTATGATCCGTGGAGGCAGTAGCGATGCCTGCAGTGGGGGCAGAGGATCGGAGCCGGGGCCGCGCGCCTAAGCCCCGTCGGTCTCCGTTGCCCCTGCCGTGATCATTGCTGGAATCTCGCGACCAGCCTCATAGAACCGCATCGACACGGAGTTGACACAGTGGCGGGTGTTCTTCTCCGTCAGGTGTTCGCCTGAGAACACGTGCCCAAGATGACCGTCGCAGTTGTTGCACACGATCTCAACGCGTCGACCGTCGGCGTCCAGTTCACGGCGCACTGCGCCTTCAATTTCGTCGTCGAAGCTCGGCCAGCCGCATCCAGAGTGGAACTTGTCGCCTGAGCGGTACAGCGGCGCGTTGCATTGACGGCACGCATAGGTGCCCGCTGCTTCGGTATTGTCGTATTCGCCCGATCCCGGGTACTCGGTCCCCTTGCTGAGAATGACGTGGGCTTCTTCTTGGGTGAGTTCGTTGTACTGGTCTGCCATGCAGCGTGTCCTAGCCTAGCGCGTTGCGGTGCCCGCGCGGTCCTCTGCCTCCGCCACGCGGGCGCCGGTCAGGATGTTGAGTAGGCCGTAGTTGCCCTCGTGACATGCGTATTCGAACAGGGGCTCATCAGAGCGGCGCATCGGAACAGCCACCGTGAATTCGCTTGTGAATATTGTCGGGTCGGCGACCGTGTATTCGTAGAGCAGCGTGTCGTCGTTCAAGCGGCTGAACCGTTCCGTCAATGTGACGGTGACACCGGTCCCGATGGCCGTGGTCGCGGACGGTTCGAAGCTCGCCGTCTTGTCGGTCATGTTCGTGGTCTCGACGACGAGGGTGTCGCCTTCCCAGTGACCGACCGAATTCCCGGCCCACTGCCCGATGGACGCCGGCAGGTGGGGCCGGTCGTCCAGCGGAATGACCCGCACGTCATGAACCATCTCATTGAGGATGACCACGGCGCTCGGCGTTTGGAACAGCTGCATGTTGTTGTTGTAACCGCTAGGCATCATCGGCGGCCCACTGTTGAACCCGACGAGGCAGCGCTCGGCGAGTCCTCGGTTCTCCGGGTAGTCAGACCCGGTCCCGGCACTGCGCACGCGGACTAGGCCTTCGATTGGCAGGTCCTCCATGAGCGAACCGATCTGCCTCAGGGCCTCACCTTCCGCGGTCAGCGCGGGAAGACGCCCGTCGGCTGGATCGACGATCAACGAGGTCCGGCGATCGCCGACGATCGTGGTGCCGTAGTCAAGCCAGAAGTCGTTGTAGCCGCCGACCGCGCGTCCACCGCCGCCGGCCGGCAGCGGTTCGGTCCGCACTTCGCTCGGCTCGAGGAGTCGCGCACGCCGCTCGGCCACGCCGGCTTCCTGCGCAGCCACCTCTTCGTCGGTCAGGAACGCCTGTTCCCCCAGGTCCGTTGGTCGCTGGAGCGGCGTCATTGTGCGAAAGTCCCAGACGCCCTGGAGATCGGGTCGGCCCTCGGCGGTAACCGGGCTCTGCCCCATCGACGGAGTGGCGGCCAGCGAAAGCATCACGGCGGCGCCACCGAGAATCATGGTCGGCGCCACGGCGGCAGGATGTACTCTCATCTTAGAACTCCCTCCGTACCTTCATCGCTCGGATCTCATGCTACCCGGCGCTCGGATGCGGCACAAGCCCGGATTACCATCGTCGAAACGTCCAGTCGATGTGTCCACCGACATGGCGCCGACTCTGGTGCCTCGCCGTGCCCTCACCCCGCGCGACAAGCTCGCGCGATGCCGCTATACTCCACGCACAGTCCACTATTTTGAGGAGATTGATCATGGCGAAGTTCCTGGTGTTGTACCGTGGGGGAGATGGCAGCAAGCTGTCCCCCAAGCAAAATGAAAGCCTCATGAAGAAGTGGGGCGCCTACATGGAAAAGCTGGGCAAGGCCGGGGCCCTGGTCGATGGCGCGCCCGTGGAGAGTTCCGCGGCCGTCCAGATCGTGGGCAAGGCGAAAAACGTCAAGGCCAAGCGGGCGGGAAATCACGCCAGCTACGTTGGCGGCTACTGCATCCTGGAAGGCAAGACCATCAAGGCTGTGCAGCGGCTGTCGCTCACTTGTCCGCATCTGACGGTCATGGACGGCACCCTCGAAATAGTGCCCCTCATGGCGATGCCGGCGCAGTCCTGAGCGGGAGGATCCCGGCGGCGTTGGGACACGGGGACGCGGGTGATTGTCGAATTATCCGTTCCGTGACCCAGCGCCGGTGGCCCGGCGCTGGAACCGCCCTCGGGTTCGCTGCGAGGGGTCCACTAGGCGCGTGTTGATCCCGACGCGGCGTCGCCCCGGATAGGGAATCGTCCCTCAAGCGCTGCCTCGACGATGGCCTTGACCTCGGGCGAGAAATTCTTTCGCAGTACCCACTCCAGAAAGCTGCGGTCGTTGGCCGCCAGCGCCGTCAGGGCGGTGCCTGCCTGTGCCCCGAACGCGACGGTTGCAACCCCGTCCCGCCATACGAGTTTTCCGTCGGCGTCGATGCGATTGGGGTCGGACGGGTAGAGCCATGCGTGGATGTCGTCGACGGTCCGCGGTAGGTCGTCGTAGGTTTGCAGTTGCGCCGCCAGGACCGCGACGGTGGCCTCGACATCACTTCTGGCGTCATGCGCCTGTCGAGGCGTCTCAGCCTGTTCCACACCGTAGAAACGCAGCGCAGCGTCCAGGCTGCGCGGTTCCCGTCGGGCGAAGATGGTGTAGGCGTCGATGACGCGGGCGCCGGCCATCGGGTCTGCCTTCCCTGCTCGGCGAAACTCAGCCGCCAGCAATCGGCGGTCGTAGCGCTCAACGTTGTAGCCCGTCAGGTCACAATCGGCGAGCAGGGTGCTGACCGTCTCGGCCAGTTGCGCGAAGGTCGGCGCCGACGCGACCATCGCATCGCTGATGCCGTGAATGGCCTCGGCGTCGGCGGGCATCGGTCGTTCAGGATTGACGAGCGAGGACCATGTGGACACGCGGCCGTCGGGGAAGATGGTGGCGGCAGCTATCTGGACAATGCGGTCCTGTCCGGGCCAGACGCCGGTGGCTTCCAGGTCGACGCACACGAGTGGACGGGTCAGGGGGAGGCGGGCGGCCAGTTGCCGCGCGAGCGGTTCGAGATTCATTGATTCCGGCCGGAAGCTTATCGCACTTCGCCCGAGACTCTGGGCATAGTAGGATTCGAGGTCTCAGGGACATTCATGATCCGAGTTCGCCTTTTGTCTGGACGCACGGTCGAGACGGCACTGCTCGTGGCGGTTGTCGGCGCGGCGGCAAGCGGCGTGGGAGCCGCCGGCAATACTGGAGCGCTCGCTGACGCCGTGCAGCGCGGGGATACCGCCGCGGTGCACTCGCTGCTCGAGAGTCAGATAGATGTCGATGCCGCCCAAGCCGACGGTGCAACGGCTCTGCACTGGGCCGCGTACCTGGACGACGCGGACACGGTGGCGTTGTTGATCGAGGCCGGTGCGAACGTGAACGTGCAGAACGAGTACGGCGTGACACCGCTGGCGCTCGCCGCTCGGAACGGTACAGCCGCGATCGTTGGACGCCTGGTCACCGCCGGCGCCGATCCAAACGATTCGCGGCACACGGTGAACGCGGGGGAGACGCCGCTGATGCTGGCGGCCCGATCTGGACAGGTTGATGCGGTCCAAATGCTCCTCACCGGTGGCGCCGACATCAACGCGACGGAAACCTGGAACGGGCAGTCGGCGCTCATGTGGGCGGCGACCGAGGGGCATGCCGACGTGCTCCAGAGGCTGATCGATCACGGCGCCGAGGTCCAGGCCCGTTCCAACAGTGGTACGACGCCGCTGATGTTCGCCACGCGCAAGGGCAGCCTGGAGGCGGTTGGGGCCTTGCTCACGGCCGGGGCTGACGCGAAGGAGCGGCGTCCGGACGGCGCGACCCCACTGCTTATTGCGGTGATCAATGGGCACGAAGAACTCGTCGACCGGCTGCTCGCGGAGGGCGCCAACCCCAATGTCGAGGGAGGGTCGACGCGGTTGACGGTCCAGGGTGTCCGCGCCCAGCCGATGCCCCTTGAGTTCCGGCGCATCGGCTACAGCGAGCGCGACTCCGAGACGGTGCCGAGAGGGAACATTTTTGGCCGGCCATTGCAGGCCGCCGTGCACGTGGCGAACTGGCACATCAGCGACCAATTCATCATCGTGAACCTCGACCGAGTGCGTGTGATTAAGGCATTGCTGGCGCACGGAGCAGACGTCAACGGACGCAACACGCAGGAAGAGCCTCGATGGTCTGGCGCTCGGTATCGCCGGCACATGACCGGCGCCACAGCGTTGATGCTCGCCGCCAAGGCAGCGGATGTTGAGGTCATGCGGTTGCTGATCGAGCACGGAGCAGACCCGACCATCAACACAGTTGACAACACCACACCCCTGATGGCGGCGGCCGGCATCTCCTGGGCATCGAACCAGGACCGCGCGAGCGAGGAGCAAGTACTCGAGGCCGTCAGGTTGCTTGTCGAAGAGCACGCCGCCGATGTTGATGTTGTGAGCGATGTCGGTGAGACGGCGATGCACGCGGCGGCCTACCGGGGCGCCAATTCGGTTGTCCAGTATCTGTTTGATCGGGGCGCGGAGCTCGACGTGGTGGCCAAGGACGGTCGCACGCCATTGCGGGTGGCCGACGGCGTTGAGTACGGCAACTCGTTTGCCGCACACCCTCACACGGCGGTATTGCTTCGAGCTCTGGGGGCCAGAGAGATTCCGTGCCCAGCACCGTGTGCGGCCGCTATTCCGGAGGGGGCGGTGCGGAAATGATGGATCGCCGAGGGGCGTCGCTCGTTGGCTTGGTCGGCCTCGTCGGTCTCGTCGTAGCGTCCTTCTCTGGCGCGCCGATGCGCGCGGCTGGTCTAGCCGCCCTGCCGGCGCCCATGCCTCCCCCCGGGCTTGTTGTCCAGCCAGGGGGAGGCATCGAGACGGCCGAACCGACGGCGCAAGTGTTACGGCAGTACTGTTTCGCGTGCCACAACGAGCGCGCCCGGATTGGCGGACTGGCGCTGGATACCTTGGACCTGGCGCACGTGGCCGCGCGCGTGGACGTGTGGGAACAGGTGGTGCGCAAGATACGCACTGGGGCGATGCCTCCCGCCGGACGCCCGCGTCCCGACGCCGCGACGTCCGATGCGGTGGCCACCTGGTTGGAGGCGGAGCTTGATCGCGCCTCGCGTGAACGGCCCAATCCGGGTCGCCCCACGCTGCATCGGCTGAACCGATCCGAATACCGCAACGCCGTGCGCGACCTGCTCGCGGTGGACGTGGACGCCTCGCTGCTGCCGGCCGACAATGCCGCCTATGGGTTCGACAACAATGCGGATGCTCTGACGCTGTCGTCGGCGTTGACCGAACGGTATCTGGGCGCCGCCGCGAAGATCAGCAAAATGGCATTAGGGCGGCTGCGGGGATCGCCACCGCCAGAGACCATCCTGGTGCCCACCGATCGTGATCAGGGGGCGCGCTTGAGCGACGAACTGCCGTTTGGGTCGCGTGGAGGTGCCGTCTTTCGCTACTACTTCCCGGTGGACGGGGACTACCGTTTCGAGATGCGTCCACGAGAGGGCGGCGTCGACGGCGGGTTCATGGGGGTCACCAGTGAGCCCCATCGGCTTGACGTCAGTCTCGACGGGGTCCTGGTGTGGACCGGCACGGTGGGCGGGGCCGCGCTGGAGGGGCTCCGCGGAGATGCCAGAATCGCTGGCATTCTTGACAGCTTACGGTTCGAGGTGCCGGTGCAGGCCGGCTCGCATCAGGTGCAGGTGTATTTCGCTGCGAAGACCTCGGCCTATGTCGAAGACCTCTTCGACCCCGGGTTACGCCGCGATCCGTACCGAGCGGGCAATGGTGAGCCGGCTATTTCGAGTGTGACGATTACCGCGCCCTCGGTACGAGCCGCGTCCATCAGCGACTCGCCCAGTCGTCGGCGTGTGCTCGTCTGCGCGCCGCAACCAGGTTCGGCCGGCGAAACGGCCTGCGCGCAGACCATCCTCACCGCGTTGGCGCGCAGGGCCTATCGACGCCCGGTGACAGACGCGGATATCGAGATACCGCTATCTCTGTATCGCGACGGGGCGCGCACAGGGGGGTTCGAGGCGGGCATCGAACTGGCGGTTCGCGGCATCCTGGTCAGTCCCAACTTTCTGTTCCGTTTCGAGGACCAGCCGCCGTCGGTCGCGTCCGATACGGCCTATCGCATCTCGGACCTTGAGCTGGCGTCCCGGCTGTCTTTCTTTCTGTGGAGCAGTATCCCGGACGATGAATTGGTGAACGTCGCCGTGCAGGAGGTGTTGCACGAACCGGAGGTGCTGGAACATCAGGTGCGTCGCATGCTGGCGGACCCGCGCTCGCAGGCGCTGGTCGATAACTTTGCCGGCCAGTGGCTGCACATCCGCAACGTCGCGGCTCTGCAGCCGAGTCCGGAGTTGCTGTTCCACTTTGACGACGCGCTCCGCACCGCGTTCGAGCGCGAGACGCAGCTGTTCTTTGGCAGCATCATCCGTGAGAACCGCAGCGTGCTCGACTTGCTAGATGCGGACTACACCTTTCTGAATGAACGTCTGGCGACCCACTACGGAATTGCAGGGGTCCGCGGGGAACGCTTTCGGCGGGTGTCGTTGCCTGTCGACAGTGTGCGTCGCGGATTGCTGGGCCAGGGCTCCATTCTCACCGGTACGTCGCGTGCGAATCGTACGTCACCAGTTATTCGAGGCAAGTGGATCCTGGATAACATCTTGGGGGCACCGCCACCGCCACCACCCCCGGACGTGCCGGATCTTGAAGAGGGCAGAGACCCGCGCAAGGTGCTCCCGATGCGCGAGCAAATGGAAGCGCATCGGGCGAACCCGGTGTGCGCCAGTTGTCATGCGCAGATGGACCAGCTCGGATTCGCGCTCGAGAACTTCGACGCCATCGGTGAGTGGAGGGAGTTGTATCCGTCCGGACTACCGATTGACCCCTCGGCCAGGTTCCCCGATGGCACGACCTTCGACGGCCCGTCGGAGCTGCGTGCGGTGTTGCTGAGTCACTCGGACGATTTCCTCACCACCGTGATTGACCGGTTGCTGACCTACGCGCTCGGAAGAGGCTTGGAGCCGACCGACGCGCCGGTGGTACGGCAGGTCAAACGAGCGGCTGCGACCGACAACCACGCGTTTGAGTCGCTGGTCCAGAGCATAGTGGGTAGCACGCCGTTTCAGATGCGGATGGCCCAGGAGTCGACGAACTAGGCACGCGAACCCCTGCGCGCGTGCCGAAACATGAGAGGGTGTTGTCCATGGTGATCACGAAAATGGCGTTGCCCAGACGGACGTTTCTGCGCGGCATCGGAGCCACGCTGGCGTTGCCGTTTCTCGACGCGATGGTGCCAGCCCTGTCGGCCAGGGCGCCGGGGACCCCGCGGTTTGCTGCTATTTACGTGGGCAATGGCGCCAATATGTTCGATTGGACGCCGCCGACGGAGGGTACGGGGTTCCAGTTCTCGCCAACGCTGACGCCGCTCGAGCCATTCCGGAATCGGACGCTCGTCTTCACCGGCCTGGACAACTTCCCGGCCACGGACCAGGGCGACTCAGGAGGACAGCACCCTCGAGCCGCCCCGGCGTTCATGAGTTCGGTCCACCCAAAGCAAACCGAAGGCGCCGATGTGCAGGCAGGGACGACCATCGATCAGCTGATTGCTGAGCGCATCTGCCGCGACTCGAAGCTCTCGTCCTTGGAGGTCTCGGTGGATCGCAACGACGTGGTCGGCGCCTGCGACCACGGCTATGCGTGCGCCTACATGAACTCGCTGTCGTGGAAGACGCCCACGATGCCACTGCCGGCGGAAACGAACCCGCGGTTCGTCTTCGAACGGCTGTTTGGCACCGGGGACACGGCCGAAGAGCGGGCGGTCCGCGTGCAGGAGGACCGAAGTATTCTAGATGGCCTGTCGCAGGAGATCGCGGCACTCTCAGGCAAGCTCGGCGGGTCAGACCGGGACAAGCTCGGCGAGTATTTGGGCGCGATTCGAGACGTAGAACTGCGTATCGCCAGGGCCGAGTCCACCAACAGCGACTTCGATCTGCCGGAACGACCGGTCGGCGTGCCGGACACATTCAGGGAATACGCCGAGCTGATGTTCGACTTGCAGGTTCTGGCGTTTCAGGCGGATGTAACGCGGGTAACAACCTTCATGATGGCGCGCGAGAACATCAATCGCGCCTACAACGAGATTGGCTTGCCCGAAGCACACCACTCGATGTCACACCACGGCAACAACCCCGAGAAGATGAGAGACTTCTCAAAACTGAACACTTATCACGTTGAGACCTTTGCGTACTACCTGAACAAGCTCCAGTCGATTCCGGACGGTGACGGGAACCTGCTCGATAGCACTGTGGTCCTGTACGGCAAGGGAATGAGCGACGGCAATACGCACAACAACTACAGTGTGCCGGTCGTCGTCATCGGCGGGCGAGAGAACGGCCTCGTCGGGAATCGCCACTTGGTGTATCCGAAGGGCACCCCGCTGGCGAATCTGTCGGTGGGTCTCTTGGACAAGTTCGGCGTTAATGTTGAGACATTTGGGGACAGCACCGGGCACCTGCCGCTGTTGTCGGGGCTCTAATCGGTAGCGCTCCGGGGGAGCCTCAGTCGGGAGGTCACGAGCGTGTTCCTCGTACCTCAACCCCAGACAGGCCCATGGTAAGGTTGCGCCAGATGTCCTCTCGTTCCTCTATTGTGAAGGGAAGTGCCATGCGGCGTCTGATCATCTCCTCTGCTGTCGTCCTGTTGGTGTCCGTTCCCGCGTTTGCTCAGGGCCCCACCGCCAAAGTCACCGATCTGGCCTGGATGACCGGGCACTACAGCAGCGCCACGCTCGAAGAGAATTGGGCCGAGCCCAAGGGCGGCTCCATCGCCTCTCTCGTCCGCGGAATGGGTCGAGATGGCGCCATGAATATGATGGAGTTCATAGTCGTCGAGGAGGTGGGCGATTCCCTGGTGCTTCGACTCAAACAGTGGAATCCTGGCATGGATGCGCGGTACGATGGCTTTCAGGTCATGGATCTGACCGCAATTGGCGAGAACAAGGTTAGCTTCAAGAACAACGGCGAGGTCGCAGGCCTGGACGAGCTCAGTTACAGCCTCGCCGGTGATACATTCACCATTTCGGTCAAGACGGGCCAAGGTGAGTTTGACATTCCTCTCACTCGACAGTCGGGCCACTAGCGCCGTCTGCGGCTAGTGAGGTCCGTGGGGTTGGCGCGAAATTCTACGGCGGCGGCAGGGTGAACAGGTCGACGGGAGCTGCCACCTTCGCGTCAGGCGTTCAATCCGTTGTCAGGCGGGTGCGCACCAACCGGCTTGCGATAGCACCGTCGATTCCTGGGTGCGCTTTCATGAGGGCGCCCATCACCCGGCCCACGTCCTTGAGACCGTTGGCGCCTAATTTCTGCACCGTGGTCTCGACGAAAGCGGCCACGCCCTCCTCCGAGACAGCTTTCGGGAGCCACCGACTCAGATATGCCACTTCGAAGCGCAACTTGGCGGCTGCTTCGGCACCTCGCTCGCCGAAGCCCTCATACTCCACGAGCGCTTTGCCCATCTTCTTGGCGTAGCTCGCGATAGTCGCCCGGTATAGCTCGTCGTCCGCCTCACCCGAGAACCCGGGCGCCTTCAACGCCCGGCCGACCTCCGTGAGGATCTGGCGTACGACATCGACGCGATTGCGGTCACGGGTCCGCATCGCATCTTTTAACTCGTCATCGAACTCGTCCTTGAGGCTCACGTCTTCTTGCTCCCAGGGGGATCGTATCGCGCGATAGGTCGAACGGCGCCGCACGGCTGGCTTAGCCAATCGCGCGACCGCCGTTCGCGTACGGTGGAGCACCGTCAGACGCGACGATCCGGCGTGTCTGTCCGTGGCTCGTTACCTCACCGGTCCCGCTCACAATCGGTGCAGATGACGCCAGGCTCCGCCGTCGGCTCGCGGGGCGTGCCGTCGAGGGTGCGGAGTCCGCGGAGAATGTTCTCGATGGCGTAGTTGCC
>CAWWAF010000063.1:0-22060 GCA_963934795.1 uncultured bacterium | reverse complement strand
CGTAGACCGCCACACCGAGCGCAACCGTACGCCATCGCGGTGAAGGTGAATACACCATGGTCGGACAGACGCTATCATTCGTGCACGACGATGCACAGACGACCATCGCTCTCGGGCGCGCTGTTCACGGTGTTGCTGTCGACCGCCTGCCTGGGTCGACCGGATTCGGTCGCCGATCTGACCGACGCCACCTACGCGGGGTCCGACTCGTGTCAGGCCTGTCACGCCGATATTCATGCACGGTGGGAAAACACCCTGATGGCCAAGGTGCTACAGGACCCCCGCGAACAGCCCGACGTCATTCTGGGAGATTTTGCCGCGAACGACCCACTGGTGACATTTGTCCCCGAGGACGTTGTCTTCACCTACGGCAGCAAATGGAAGCAGCGGTATTACACGCAGGTCGGCGATGACTACTTCATTTTCCCGGCGCAGTGGGATGTCCAGAATCGTCAGTGGCGCGGGTACAACCCGCAACCAGGCCGCGACTGGTGGACTGACCACTACCCGGTAGACCAGATGCAGCGACCGACCGGCCCGCTGTGCGACGGCTGCCATTCGGTGAACTACGACATCGCCACCAAGACCCCGACAGAATGGAACGTGGGCTGCGAAGCGTGCCACGGACCAGGCAGTGTCCACAACGTCGCGCAAACCGTCGCCAGTATCGTCAACCCGGCCCGGCTTGACCCGGTCCGGGCGGACGACACATGCATCCAGTGTCATTCGCAGGGGCAACCGCTCGAGAATCCGATCAACGGGCAGTACTACGACTGGCCAGTTGGCTACCGTCCCGGCGAGCGCCTCAGCGAATATTGGGAACTCGATGGCCCTGAGCTGGGTGAGGAGACGTTCACGCACTGGCCCGATGGATCAGCCCACAAGAACCGGATGCAGGGCAACGACTATATCCAGAGCCAGATGTCGGTCAAGGGCGTGACCTGCTATGGCTGCCACGACGTGCACGGCACCGAACACAACGCGGACCTGATCGCGCCTGGCAACGAGGTCTGTCTCGAGTGCCACGGCCCGCAACTCCAAGCTGGGCCACGCGGCTCCATCGCGTATCACACGCAACATGACCCCGACGGCGAGGGGAGCGCCTGTGTCGCCTGTCATATGCCTGAAATCGCGCGGACTGTGGGCAACATCAACGTGCGAAGCCACACCTTCAAGTTCATCTCTCCGACGGTGACGGATCGCTACGGGATCCCCAACCCGTGCACAACCTGCCACGACGGAGAGACAACCGAGTGGGCGATCGACGCATTGGAAACTTGGCCCCAGGTCTCTCCGTGGCGGGTCGCGCAGTAGGTCGGGTCATATGACCGGACTGGCCGACTGGGCTCCGAACGCACACGTGCTCGTCGTGCACCTACCGATCGGGCTGCTGGTGACGGCGGTCTTTGTCGACCTCCTCGCCGTCGTCCGTCAGAACCGGGCCACTCTCGGGCGTGTCTCGATAGGACTCCATCTCACCGGCACCGCGATGCTTGTCGTCGCTTACGTCACCGGTCGGAACGCGGCGCCCGAGGTGTTTACGCCGGGGCTGGCACAGGCCGTGGTGACGCAACACTGGGACCAGGCGCTGTGGTGTATCTGGTACTTCGGACTCGCCACCGTCGGGCGGGCGGCGCTTGAGTTGCGGCACGAGCTCGGGCGAAACGCCGCGGTGGGCCTCGCCGTCGTGGGGGTTGGCGGAGTCCTGCTACTCGCGACGACGGCCGAGCTAGGGGGACGGCTGGTGTATGAGCACGGCGTGGGTGTGGCGGCGCCGCTCAGCTACCACTCAAGCACCACTCAACCAGCGCCCAACCGTGAACCGTGAACAACGACCGGCGGCGACCGCCCTCGTGGGCGCGTTTGGCCTGAACTGACCGGCTAGCGGGGCGCGTGAATGGCCTGGAGACGTTCGAGGTCGACGTCGGTCAACGGAAGCCACTCCAATCTGTCGTCGGCGGCTGCGATCGACGAACACGGGCCGCACATGAGGGTGAAGCTGGCCCGGTGATGGATGAGTCCGAGGGTGTGACCCAGTTCATGGGCGATGATGTTGCGCAACACGCGTGTATCGCCGGTGCGCCGCCGGTCTGGGGCTCGGATGACGACGAAATAGTCGGGTGAACCGACCAACGGCCACGCGAAGGGCAGCAACGGCTGGCGCGAGAGCAAGAGCACCACGTCGCCGCCAATCGCTCTGAGCGCCGGTGGCGGCTGAGGCCCGGATGTGCCCTTGGGGATACGCCCGCCGCGCTGGGCTACGAACCTGGCGTACGTCTCGATCGCTCGCACGCCTGGTACCTCCACGGCCACGGTCGCTTCCGCGAAGCGGATACCCACCCCGACAGCTGACAGCGTCTGGTTCCAGAACTCCAGCGCTGCGCGGGTCAACGCGATACGCGGATCATCCGCTGTGGCCGTCACGATGACCACATGCCGCGCAACCGATGATTGGCTGGTTGCGGGTGACTGTCCGACGGCGGGCACGGCGAACAACAGTGTCGCCGCCACGACACAGCAGCGCAGGCGCCGGATAGTAGAGGTCATACGTTGGTGACGCTGGCGAGTTCGGTCACGCGTAGGTTTGGGCGACACCTGATCTTCGGACCTCACCGTTTAGTTATCCCGGTTTCCTCAGGTCCGCGTCCCGTGCACCGCCGGGGGTGAAGAGCGCGTGTTGGCGTCCGTCAACGAGGTAGGTTTGTCGGGCGTTCAAGATATTGCCGATGCGCGTGTTCCACAGCAAGTCGCCGTCATCGGCTTCGAGCGCTACAAGGTGACCGCTGCCGGGGTCCTCCTCGGTCATCGGGACCGCGTGTAGAACGTCCGACCTACTTCTCGGCGGAACGCTCCGACATCAGAATGTTCGACATCGCGTAGTTGCCCTCGTGGCACGCGTATTCATAAATGATGTAGTCGTCCAACCGGGGCATCGGACGTACCGCGGTCCACGGAGCCGTGTAGACACTGGCATCTTCGATCGTGAACTGGGTTTCGATGAGATCCTCGCCCACGCGCCGATAGCGCTCGACCGCCTTCGTGTTTCTGGACGAGGGGAACCGATGCACGGTCTGGTCGCTGTAGTTCGCGGTCTCGACCACCAACGTGTCACCGTCCCAGTGCGCACGTGAGTCGCCGTTCCACTGCCGGATGTCCTCATCGAGCTGCGGACGCCCATCGAGCGGAATGATTCGCACGTCATGAATATTCTCGACCCGGATCGCGACGTGCGTCGGCGTCTGCAAAATCTGGTAGCTGTTGTTGTAGCCGGTCGAGATCGGCGGGACGCCGTGGTAGGTGATGCAGCGGTCCCAATTCGTTCGGTCGACCCAGGAGTCGGCCGGATGTGCCTGGGCGTACTCCCGCTGCTCGTTCTGACGCCGCTGGGTCTCCGCGGTCATCGGCAAGCGGCCGTCGGGGGGGTCGACAATCAGCGACGTCCGCATGTCCGAGCTCACTTCACCCCGGTCGAACCACAGGGCGTTGTACGACCCGACGCTTCCCGGGGCGTCTGGTTGGTCAAGCGTGACGGAGTAGTTCTGCTGCGCCGCTTCCTCGGGCGTGAAGAATTCTTTATCCGACATCGACGTGGGTCGTTGCAGCGGCGTCAGCGACGCATACGACCAGGTGCCCTGGAGGTCCGGGTCGCCCCAGGCCGTCTTGGGCGGGCCATCCTGACCCATGGCCGGCGCCGATACGGACATCACCACCCCGACCAACGCCGGAAGCGCCGCAATCATTCGCATCTGCATATGGGCTCTCCTGCCTGCGGTATCAAGGCCGGCAACTCGCCTGGCCACCGCGTCGATGGCCGTCTCTAACGGCTCTCGTTGTAGATGTTCTGAACCAGCGTCGTCACACCCCGTAGCGGCGCTTGAAAGTCACCGAATCGGTCGGGCTTCACGTAGGCGTCGACCACCTGCTCGACCGTCTGGCCCGCGGCGATGCCCTGCTTCGCTTTCAGGAGCACGTCGTTGAAGAACCCGCTGAAGTTCACGAAGTCGTCCCACGAGACCGTCACGGTATGGTGACCGGCAATCACGGTGTCGACGTTCTTGAGGCCGTCCGCCGCGCGCATCAGTGTAGACCCGAACTCGACGGCGCTCCCGTTTCCGTTGGCGACGTCTATGAACGGCAGACTCATCCGCTGGAACATGTCCCCGGTGTGGACGGTGCGCGCCGCCGGGAATACCACAAACGTATCGCCGTCGGTATGGCCACGACCGAAGTGATACAGATCGATCCGGTCGGCGCCATCGAACAAGGACTTGCGTCCCGAGAACGTGGTCGCGGGCAGATACTTGGCGTTCTCACCTTTGAACGCGTCGCAGTTCATGACCGGATCGCACGTGGCCCGGGCCATCTGGGCACGCGTATTCTCATGGGCCACGAATTCGACGGTATCGGGGAACTCGGTGTTGCTACCGCTGTGGTCGTAGTGACTGTGCGTGTTGATGATAGTCGTGACAGGCTTGTCGGTGACGGTAGCGACCAGGTCGAGAATATCCTGACCGTAGCCTTCGAGTTTGGTATCCACCAAAACCACGCCGTATGTCGTCACGAAGGCCACGGTGTTCCCACCGGTCAACATGCTTTGCTCGGCTGGGGGAGGCGGGTTGCTCAGGAGATAGAGGTTCTCCGCGACCTCCTCGATACTATGTATCTCGGACCGGGGCTGCCGCGCCTCGTAGGTCGCCGCGGTCAGGACGACACCCAAGAGTGTCAAGACCACCAAGCTCGATCCGCGCTCCATCCATCCTCCTCGATTAGCCTATGTAATATCTCAAAATTGTATCATCGTGATCCGAGGGCCCAGATTAGAATCGGGCTACAGTCTCTGGAGTGAAAAGTGCACGTGCCGCCTGGGTCTGCGTCATCACCGCCGCGGCGGTGACCGCCCTCGCTCAATCCACCGCGCCACGCGGCCAGTCTGCTCCAGTCCTCCCGGAGACTCTGTATCGGTACGACGACGGCGTCCTACCGCGACACTTCACAGAGCGTGACGGTCCGGGTCGCGTCGCGGCCGCGGACAACACCCCTGACGACAACCCCACAACGAATGCCGGAGTGACGCTCGGGAGGGTGCTGTTCTACGACACCCGGCTGTCGGCGAACGCCTCGGTCTCGTGCGGTACCTGCCATCAGCAACGTTACGGATTTTCGGACCCCCGCCGGTACAGCATAGGGTTCGCCGGTCAAACCACCCGCCGCCACTCGATGAGCCTCACGAACGCGCGGTACTACATCCGGGGACGGTTCTTCTGGGATGAACGAGCCGAGACACTCGAATCACAAGTTCTGGCGCCGGTGCAGGACCCGGTAGAGATGGGCATGCCACTGGAGGGCCTAGTATCCAAGCTCGAGCAGATCGACTACTATCCGCCGCTCTTTCAAGAGGCCTTCGGCAGCCCCGCCGTCACGACGGACCGGGTGGCTCGGGCGCTCGCACAGTTCGTACGCGCTCTGGTGTCCTACCGGTCGCCTTACGATCGTGCCCGCGCCGCCGGTCCGCCCGGTTCGGCTGCCTTCGAGGCGACGCTGTCCGAACTTCCCCGATTGGGTCACCGGCTTTTTGTCGCAGAACCAGGCCAAGGTGCGCGCGGGGCCGGGTGCGCGCGATGCCATGTCAGTGACGCCCAGATCAGCCTCTCGCCGCGCAATATCGGCCTTGCCCAACAGGGCCTAGCTCAGGATGTCGACCAAGGTGCCAACGACGGACGTTTCAAAGCGCCGTCACTCCGTAACGTGGCGGTCCGCCCGCCCTACATGCACGACGGCCGCTTTGACACGCTACGGGAGGTCATCGAGCACTACAACAAGCAGGTCGAAGCCAACCCGTTCCTCGACATGACGTTGATGGATCGCCGCCTGGCCGTGACCGGCGGGCAGGTGCGACCAATCCGCTTAGAGTTGACGGAGCCGGAGATCGACGCCCTCGTCGCGTTTCTTGACAGCCTCACAGACGAGGCGTTTCTCGCCGACCCCAGGTTCTCGGACCCCTTTTCGTGATGGGCCCTGCTCGCCTACGCTAACGGGGCGAACGACAACTACAAGGGCGTCGCGACGCTGCTGGGGAGCGGCACGGCCTCGTATCGTCGCGCGCTGCTGTGGACCGCGCTTGGTTCACTCACGGCACTCGTGCTCGCGCGTGGCCTCCTCGCAGCATTCGCCGGCAAAGGCCTGGTGCCGACGGCGGTCGTTGCCGACCCCGTATTCCCGACTGCAGTGGCGCTAGCGACGGGCCTCACGGTGCTGCTCACCACCACCGTCGACCACGCAGGCGCATCTTCGCTGGGTGGCACCAACCGCCACACCCCCACGGGGTGCGCAGTGTCAGACGCACATCGTCAGCGTTTGCGGGAGTCCGACTGGCCACGTACCTGGACGCGAACCTGTCTCCGTCGCACCGCAATGGTGATCTCGGCCGTGGGGTCGTCGGCTTCGGCCGGCGGCTGGAAGGTGACAAGGTACCGGGCCGGCCGCGCCGCCGCGCGCTCCGTAATCACCTGCCCCAACTCGGTCAACTTCCGCACAACCGCGACACTGGGGTTGCTGATCTCTTCCACCACACCACCGGTCAGCTCACTGAACCCGCGGGCGATACCGGCCTGGCGCGTTGCCGCCTGGGTGTTGAGTATGAGGGAATGCACGGTGATCCCGGTCTCGGTGACCTGCTCGACCAGCCGGTCGACCCGGCGCCTGGCCACATTTGTGGACCCGTCACCGGTGATCGTAGCGATGACCGGACCTTCGGCGTAGTCGGAGTACAGCTGGTCAACGGTCTCGCGGAACGCCTGAAACAAGTTCGCGTTCGCACCCCGCCGCGCGAAGTATTGGCCGAACGATTCCCTCACCGCGGCCAAGTCTGTCGTGGTCTCCACCAACGTCCGCGGCCTGCTCGCGAACAGCACGACCGCGACTTCGCTGCCCTCAGGTAACCCGTCCACCAGCTGGGGCAATCCGTTTCGTAGGTGGGTCAGATACCTCGCGAGCCGGCTCGACTCCTCGACCAGGAGGACCACCCGCAACGGCCACTCGACCAGTTCGGCGTCGAGAATCCGCCCGATCGCGTCGCCCTGCTGCACGACGAAGTCTCCACGGGACAGGTCGGTGACCGGTGTGCCATCTTCCGTCTGCACGAAGACATCAAGCCACAGGCCGGCGCGCATCTGGGCGCCGACCTCCACATCAGCGACGGCCAGGAGGATGGGGACCAGCGTAGCCACGACGACGGAACGCACGTGCCGAGCAGTCATGAGCCTTCGTCTCCGTCGAGCATCTCGCGCAATATCTCTGCGTGCTGCGTTAGAAAGAGCCGGTCCTTTTCCCTGTTCGTGGCGGCCTTCGAACGGATGATGTGGCTGAGGCGAGCTACCGGAATTTCGACGCCGTCCATGAGAAACGTGCGGCGCTCCTCCCACACGGGCTCGAACGCAAACGCGGTCATGGCCAGTCTGAGATTGAGGGTCATCGCCGACGTGGTGGCCCGGGTCGGCCGGCGCCCGTCGACAATCACGCGAGCGAGGTCAACGTCCGGCGGCGCCTGCAGCGGATTCTTGGCATCCCACAGCGACAGACCAAGTGCCCCAGCGACCTCCCAGGCCTGCACCAGGTTGTCGGGGTCGAGCGGCAGAAAGAGATCGTGGTCTGGTGTAGCGAAGAGAACCGACGTGTCAACGGTGTGAAAGTTCGCGCCCCACGCGCCAATGAGCGTGAAACGAACCTGCTGGGCGTGCAGCGCTTCGACGCACGCGGCGAACGATGGCTCGGTAATCGTGGGACGGTGGTCATTCACACCGCCATTGTATGGCGACCGGAGGGAACGGGCCGGAGGCGGAATCCTTGGTTGCCCCCGCCTCCGGCCCTGCGTCGAGTGTGAGTGCTATCGGGTGTAGCGAACGAGCTGCCTCGGCCCCACCTCGGCACCGAAAATATTGCCGTTGGCGTCAACGGCCACGCCCTCCGCCGCGCTGGTACCGCCGGCGCCGACCGGGTCCGGGATGAAGTACATCACCTCGCCGGTCGCCGCGCTGCCGACGCGGATACCTCGACGCCATCCGGGGTTGCTGGTGTCGTTCGATTCCGAATCGGTGCCGTACAACATGTCGTCATCGGTAATGAAGATCCCGCTGAGTCGGCTGAACTGGGTCCACTCCTCCTGAAACGTCCCCTCCGTGTCGAAAATCTGGATCCGCTTGTTACCCCGATCCGCCACGAATAGTCGCCCGCGAGAGTCCCAGGCAAGGCCGTGCGGTGTCCGGAACTGCCCCGGCTCGGAACCGAGTCCGCCCCAGTGGGTGATGTAGTTGCCCTCGGCGTCGAACTTCACGATGCGCGCGACGGTGTCTGGGGGCGCGTCACCACCCTGCCCCTCGTGACCATCTGCCACATAAATCGACCCGTCGGCGCCAGTGGTGACGTCGCAGGGGGTGTTCAGGAGATGGTCGGTGCCGTCACCGGCGACGCCGGCCTCTCCCAGCTCGAGGAGCACGTCACCGGTTGGGCTGAACTTGATGACCCGATGACCGAGACCTGCGGTCTCTGGCTGGTCCTCGCTGGGACCCCGTGCATCGGTGATCCAGACGTTGCCATCGCTGTCGACGTGGATGCCATGGGGGAACAGCAGCATGCCGGCACCGAAGCTGGTGAGGAGGTTGCCGTCCGTGTCGAATTGCAGCATCGGGTCCAGATCCGATCCAGCGCAGCTGTTGGTGCCGCAGCGTTCGCCGACCCAGATCGTGGTCCCGTCCGGAGCGATATCCACCGCGCTCGTCGCGCCCCAGGTCCGCCCGTCTGGCAGATTGAAGTGACTCTGGTGCGTTGTATACGGGTTGGGGAGATCGTTGACGGCCTGGCCAGACGCCAGCGCCGCGACACACACGACAGCGGCGCAAGCCAATACAGAAATACGACGTACGAATGTCATGACGGACCTTCCTTTGAATGTCTCGGTCGGACGAGGAGCGGTGTAGAACAGGCTGCAACGCTATCGCAGACCCAAACGGGGGCGCAACCCTGCTCCCTGGCGTACGAACGCAGTCCCGGCAACTGCGAGCACGCCACACACCCGTCCCCTGCACGCGGGGAACAGGGAGGCTCACAACCGAGCCCAGTAGCCTCGAACACGGCTTTCGGGCCCCCACGGACTAGCCACGTGGGGTTCGGGGCAACGCCCCGTCTCAAAAACGAAACAGTCGGTTCACCTTCACGACAAATCCGCGGTTGCGCAACGCGGTTCCCCGCACGGGCATCAGGACATCCGTATCGCGGTCCTCGGTGTACACAACGAACAGTTCGCTGCCCGGCGAATACTCCCAACGCAGGCGGACGTTCGTGCTGAAGATGTCAGCGCTTGAGTTGTACTGGAGGAGCCCGCTGAAGAACATGCGTGGACTGACGGTGTAGTTGACGCGCACCCGGCCCAGGTGTGTGGTGAACTCGCCTTGCGGCAAATCCACCCAGTTCAGCGAGGCGCTCGGTTCCACCGACCACTGCGGCGTGACCTCGACGCGGCCCTGACGGATGTCGACGACGGTGCTGTGCCCGCTCCAGAACTGGCCACGGCGCACCGAGACCGTCCCGCTCAGTGGCCGCTGCTGGCCAAACGCGTAGCTGAGGCCCGCGTCGGCAAATTCGTATCCGCCCATCGGCAGGAAGATACCGGGCGCAATCTCGAACGGCTCCAGCAGCAGTTCGTAGTTGTCCGAGGCGTCGACGCTCAGCCGGTCGCTATTCTCGAATTGGAACTCGAACGCCGCGGTCCGAGTGCGAGTCTCAAGGAGGCGCGTATCTGCAGTCAGAATGTAGTCGAGTGACGCGGACATATTCAGCTGTCGGATCCAGTCGATGGACTGGGGTCGCGGGCTGAACCGGGCCGAGGCCGACGACCGTCGCATGTTCCCGCGACGCACGAATCCGACCTCCGGCAAGAAGTTTTCTTCGACGATCAGGTGGCCTGCATCGAGGCCATACCGGTCACCGGCGTAGTTCAGTTGACCAAAATAGCTGCCATCCTGGCCGTCCAGGCCCGTGGTCTGAGTCCGCGCTGCGTACGCCAGCACGTTCACGTCATCAAAGAACGCAAAGCGCCCGTCCAGGCCGTAGACCTGGTTCGTTCCGTCACCAGCGAGTGACACCGAACGGTTCGTGAAAATCCCCCCAATCGTGCTACGCCGGAGTATGTCGCGCTTGATCCGCACGACGGTAAAGTTGGTCGACTCCGCCCCCGCACGGAACAGATCGTTCGTCTGAATGTTCAACGCGCCGACATCAAACGCGCCAACCTTGCCGGTCAATCGGCCACCGGCCTGCAACGGCACCACATCGGCACCCTGCAAGCCGATACGCCGGCTGAAGAACAGCGTCGGAATGCCTGAGCCCCGAGCGTTGACCCCTCGCGCGAAGTCAAAATTGCCACGGCCCTCTAGGAAGAACTCGCGCTTCTCTGGAAAGAACAGGTTGAAGCGGGTGAGGTTGACTTGTTGCTCGTCCACCTCCACCTGCGCAAAGTCCGTGTTGAAGGTCACGTCCGCGGTGAGATTGCGGGTGACGCCGTATTTGACATCCAACCCGACGTCCCCGTCCAAGGCGTTCCGGGTCGGAGGGTCGGCGTTCACGTCGGTGGTCACACCCCCAATCGCGTAGGGCTTGATCTCGAGACTGAGGCTCTCAGCGGGCACTTCCAGACCGACCAGCGAACCGGCGCGAGACACACGCCAGAGACCCGCGATCACACTGTTTCCGCGCGCGGCCGAAATGGGAAGCGCCGTCAGATACGACGCCTCGGTGCGGCGCCGAATAATGCGCCGGAGTTGAATGCCCCAGAGCTGTTCCTCGGTGGGGCGATAGCGCAAGGACTTGAACGGGATGCGTATCTCCACGGTCCATCCGCCGTCGAACCGGCCGGTCCGAGAGTCCCAAATGGTGTTCCAGTCGGTGTTGACACTGCCGCCCTCGTTGGTAATTGCGAAGTCCGAAAACCCGCCGAGCGGCGTCACCAGAAACGCCAACCCGTTTCGGCGATCGTAGAAGGCGTCCAGCATCACAGAAAACGAGTCGTTCTGGCGCAGCTGAATGACATCTCGGCGCATCTCGTTGGCCACCCACTGCGAGGTGGGCGCCCGGTCATAGTTCCGGGCCGAAATGTAGATGTTGTCGTCGTCGAACAACACCCAGGCCTCGGTCCGCTCGCTGCCGGCGTCGCCTTCGTCGGGTAGCTGCTGCACGAAGTCGGTGATGAACCTGACGGAATCGTAGAACGGCTCGTCGAGCTGGCCGTCGAGTTGGAGCGGCTCGGTGATGCAGGTGGCGCGCACCGTGGCCCGGCCGTTCGAATCGCGACTGACCACGTCGGGGGACATTGGGGGCGCTGGACCGAGCAGACCAGGCGGGACGACTGGCGCGGAGACAGGTTGGGCCGCAGCGGGCCCGGCCATCAGCAACAGGCAACACCCGACGCGGATGAGGTGCGCCATCGCCGGCGAAAAGGGCGACATGATAGGACAGGGTTGCAGAAACATGCGGGCGACTGGACGTCTCGTGGCTACGGGGGCGGTCGCCACGTAGTCGCCTGTGCGGCGGCCCAGAAGGCGCGCGCGACGCCCCAAGATGCTACTTCGGCGGTATAAACTTGTCGAACGTGAACCTGTCTGGTGGGTAACGGCAACGAGAGACGACGCGGAACCTCGCGCAAGGGTCGCCGTGACAACGGTAGGAGTAGAAGAGATGAGATTGGTACATCTGTCCAGGCGAGTACTGCTCAGCCTGATGCTGGTCGGTGCGACCGTGGCCACGGCTCCCCTCGCCGCGAATGACTGGCCGGAATGGCGGGGCGCGAACCGAGACGGCGTCTGGACCGAAACCGGGATCGTCGCTGACCTCCCGACCGAGTTGAACGTGAAGTGGCGCATCCCCCTAAACGCCGGGTACTCCGGAGCGGCGGTCGCGGACGGCCGTGTCTTCATCACTGACTGGTCGGAAGATGCGGGCACCCGCACGATGGATGGCAAAGAGCGCGCGCTCGCGATTGACGAGACGTCGGGGGAAGTCCTCTGGACCACGGAATGGCCCACCTCCTATCGCATGCTGATGATCTCCTACGCGATGGGTCCACGCGCGACACCCACCGTCGACGGAGACCGCGTCTATGTCGTCGGCGCGGCCGGTGACCTGTTCTGCCTGAGTGTCGAGACCGGCGAAATCCTCTGGGAAAAGCACTATATCGACGACTACGACAGCTTCATCGCGACCTGGGGCACAACCACTGCTCCCATCGTGGACGGCGACCGCCTGATTACGGTGGTTGGTGGCGAGCCGGGTGGCCTCGTCATGGCGTTCGACAAACACACGGGTGTGGAGGTGTGGCGCTCCCTCGACGTGGTCGGCGAGATGGGGTACGGCCAACCGATCATTATCGAAGCGGGTGGGGCGCGGCAGCTCATTGTGTGGCACGCCGGTGCCTTGGTCTCACTCGACCCGGAGAACGGAGAACCGTACTGGGAGGAAGAGTGGGAGGCCGGAGCCGGGATGTCGGTGGCAACGCCGGTGCACAGTGGCAACTACCTGCTCGTGTCGCAGTTCTACAACGGGTCGCTCATGATGCAGCTCGACCAGGACCGGCCGGACGCCGAAATGCTGTGGAAGGGCCAGAGCCGGAGCGAGATGCCGGACGAGACGGACGGGTTGCACTCGATGATCACCACACCCTGGATTGAAGGAGACCACATCTACGGGGTCGGCAGCTACGGTGAACTACGGGGTCTGGACGCCCGGACGGGCGAACGCCTGTGGATGAGTGACGAGATGACCGCGCAGGCTCGCTGGGGCACCGCGTTCGCCGTCAAGCAGGGCGACCGGTATCTGGTGGTGAACGATGACGGGGCACTCATTAGCGCCCGATTCACGCCTGAGGGATATGTGGAACAGAGCCGCGTGCACCTGCTGGACGCGACCGGCGATTCTGGGTTCGGAGCAGCCAAGCGATTCGACCGGAAAGTAGGCTGGTCCCACCCGGCATACGCGAATGGACACATCATCCATCGGAACGACAACGAGATGATTCGCGTGTCGCTGTTGGAGGCTGACTACTAGTGTCCACCAGGGGAGGGCCTTCGCGCCGCGACTTCGTGAAACGGGTCGGTGTGGCGGCCGCGGCGCCGGCCCTATTTTTCAGCGGGACACACCTCGTTCCGTGTTCCCGACGCTGAACGGACGGACGCGTGGGTGGCTGCGCTTTCTGTGAGAGAAATCCACCACAGACGACGACTGGAGTTCGGCCGGGGTACCGCACCAGTGGTGGGATCGTTACACCGCCCCGGTGGTGCTGAGCTACGGACGGTTCGACCTCTCTTTCTCCGCCTACGCCCTCCTCCTTATGGCGGACCAGACGCCGGCCTGGCGGGCCCACCCGTCGAGCCCGTGCGAAGTGGCAGGACCAATGATCATTCGAAGCCGGTGGAACACCGCGACAGCCCGCCTTGTGGCACTGCCGCTGGCGCTCAGTTGTCTCGCGCTATCGGCGCCCACGCAGGCACAACCGCCCCACCACGAACCGGTCGGCTCGTCCGGGGGCGTCGCGGTGCCGGCTGCTAGTCGAGCGCAGACACCGAACGAACTCTTCAACGTCGAGCCGACCCGCACCGGTACGCCGCCGCAGCTCGACGGACAGCTGGACGCCGCCGAGTGGGCGGGCGCCGCCGTCATCGACAACTTCGTCCAGCAGGAGCCGCAAGAAGGTGACGCCGCCACTGAGCGAACCATCGTGCATCTGATGTACGACGAACACGCGCTTTATGTCGGCGTCGAAGCGCACGACTCGGTGCCAGGTGGCGTGATCGCGACCGAAATGCGTCGTGATTCCCGGCAGCTCCTGGACGAAGACAATTTCCAGCTAATTCTCGATACCTTCCACGATTCCCGCTCTGGATACATGTTTGTGACGAGCCCGTTGGGGGCCAAGCTCGAGCAGCAGATCGCCGAAGAGGGCGAGGGCGGCTATCGCCGGAGCAGCGCGAGTATCAACTCCAACGTCAACCTCGACTGGGATGGCGTCTGGGACGTCGAGGCCCGGCGGACGGATCAGGGGTGGGTCGCCGAGATCGCGATTCCCATGGTCACCATGCGGTTCCCGGACGCCGACCGGCAGGTCTGGGGCGTCAACTTCATGCGCAACATCCGGCGCAAGAACGAGCAGGTCTTCTGGTCACCCGTGCCGAAGGGTTACGACCTGACGCGGGTCAGTCGGGCCGGCACGATGACAGGCATGGGCGGCGTGGACCGGGGGCTGGACCTGCGCGTAACGCCCTACGTGCTCTCCGGCGGCCGGCAGGAGCGCAACCTGTCGTCAACGCTCGATCGCTCCGGGTTCGGAGACGTCGGGCTCGACGTGAAGTACGGCATCGCGTCAGGCCTGAATCTCGATCTCACGCTCAACACCGACTTCGCCCAGGTCGAGGCAGACCAACAACAGGTCAACCTGACGCGTTTTCCACTGTTCTTCCCTGAAAAGCGCGACTTTTTTCTGGAGAACGCCGGAATGTTCAGCGTCAAAGAACAGGGCATCAGCCGGATCGCCGATCTGTTCTTCACGCGACGGGTCGGACTCACGGGCGGGCAGCCGGTACCCATCATCGGCGGCACCAGGCTGACCGGCAAGGTCAACCGCAACAATATCGCCGTGATGAACATCCAGACGCAGGAGATCGGACGCGGCGACAATGTGCGCCTCGGCGAGAACTTCTTCGTCGCGCGGTACACCCGGGACATCTTCGCGCGCTCGAAAGTCGGCGGCATTCTCGTCAATAAGGAGGCCGTCGGCGGCGGAGACTACAACCGTACCTTCGCGCTTGATACCTCGCTGACGCCACACCCCTTCTTGTCGTTCACCGGTTTCGTGGCCAAGACCGAATCACCGGACATCTCCAGCGACGACATGATGGGGCACGTGATGATGTCCTGGCTGAGCCCCGCCGCCCGGATCTACAGCGAGTTCTCCGACATTCAAGACAACTTCAACGCCGAAGTCGGCTTCGTGCCGCGCATTGGCATCCGCCGGTCGAAACTGCACGTGCAATGGAACCCGCGACCGGGCCGGTGGGGTATTCGGTCGATGGATCCGATGATGAACCTCGAGTACACCACCGACCAGCAGAACCAACTGTTGAGCCGCCGTGTGCACCACATGATCGGGTTTCAGTTTCAGGACGGGTCGAATGTGACCCTCATTACAAACAAGCAGTACGAGCGCCTCAACGTGCCCTTCCAGATCACCGAGGATGTCGTCATTCCCGTGGGGGTCTATCGCTACTGGCAGCCCAGCGTCCGAGCGAGCAGCAACCCGTCACGCCGGCTGTCGGCAAACGCCAGCTATGCCCCGCAAGGGTTCTTTGGCGGAACCCGGAGGGACTGGGGCGCCGGCGTCAACCTGCGCGCCACCAGCCGGGTCGCGGTCCAGGGCAGCTTCAACCGAAGCGACGTCGTCCTGCCTGGTGGTGCGTTCGTGGCAGACCTGGCATCCGTCACCTTCGACCTCGCACTCTCTCCCCAGATGACGATCCGTTCGCTGACCCAGTACAACTCGACCACCGATTCCGTCAGCACCAATATTCGATTCAACTGGATATACAGCCCCGGGAGCGACATCTATATCGCGTACGACGAATTGAGACAAGACGACTTCCTGACCCTCGACCCCGCGCTGCGCCACGCGGGCAGCGTGCCCTGGATCCAGAATCGGCAACTCGCGGTCAAGATGACCTATCTGCTGTCAAGGTAGGTAGACCTCGCACCCTGCGACGGTTGGACGAGAGGACGACACCGATGGCTCTGTATCGCGTTACCGCCCGGCTCAAACCTGACACGGCGGCCGAACTACGTGGGAGGCTCGACGACGGGTCTATCGCTGCCCAGCAGCCCGATGGTCAAGAAATGGTCGATGCGTTCGGACGCGCCGCCGTGACAGAGTCGGGAGACGTGTGCTGGAGCGAAACCTGCTATTGCCCCACCCCACTGGCCCACGAGCGGGCGACCGTGCTGGACCAGTTCTTTGACAACCTCACCACAGAGCCAATCAAGGCGTCACCGCGATACGAGGGGCGACCGTTCCTGGAGTATCTGGGTGACATGGTCGAGAGGTCTTCCGACCGGCAGACCTGACGGGTGACAGGATGGATGACATGGCCTCGCCCGATGTCCCGCTCGATGTCTCGCTCAACCCCGAACAGCGCGAAGAGATTTTCGGCGCGGTTCAGGCCATCACAACAGAGCTGAAGCGACTCGTCTCGAGCGCACCGGGGCACGAACGGACCGCGGTCACCATCGGCACTCAGCTCGCTACCATTCATGCCACGCTAACCCAAGCCGAGACCCAGGCAGAGCGGACCCCCAGCCGGAAGCCGTAGCTCGACACAAGCCCGCGGCGGGTTTAGGATCGATCCAAACAACTGATGTGTGTAAGGAGCGCCTGCATGACGATGACTTTTCGCGTCGCTTCGGTTGCCGCCCTGTCGCTAACGCTCGTGGTGGGTCCTCGGGTCGCAACGGCTCAGAATGCGCCCCATGACGACGTGACGTTCACAAAAGACATCGCGCCGATCTTGCAGCGGAGCTGCCAGAAGTGTCATCGGCCCAACGCGCTGGCACCGATGTCGCTCATCACCTACGAAGAGGTTCGGCCGTGGGCCCGCTCCATCAAGCAGCGAACCGGCCTGCGCAACCAGATGGGCGTCATGCCACCCTGGTACATCGAGAAGGACATCGGCATCCAACGGTTCAAGGACGACTGGTCGCTCAGCGATGACGAGATCGCCGCCATCGCCGCGTGGTCTGACGCCGGGGCCCCACGCGGGAACCCGGCCGACATGCCGACACCGCCCCCCTTCATTGATGTCGACGAATGGGAAATCGGCCAGCCGGATCTCATCGTCTCGTCGCCGCCGATCGAGGTCGGGGCCGAGGCGCCGGACTGGTGGGGGATGCTCGGCCAGGTCGATTCCGGTTTGACTGAAGACCGGTATGTCGCGGCGATCGAATACAAGGAGCGGAACGACCTCCCCCGCGGTGTGAAGTCTGAGACGGTCGGCGGGCTGTTCGTCGTGCACCACTCGGCGCTGACCACCATGGGCCCAGACGATAGCCCGCGGGACGCGTTCACCTGGCCCGTCCACGAGGTGGGTCGGAACGCCGACGTGTTCGACGCGGAGGCCGGGCCAAGCCTGAAGGCGGGGTCATCCGTCATCTTCCCGTCGACGCATCTGCACGCCAACGGGACCGACACGAGTGCCCGTCTGGAAGTCGGCTTCAAGTTCCACCCGAAAGAGTACGAACCGACCAAGGAGGTCGAGTTCCTATTCTTCGGCAACGGCCCCGACATCGACATCCGTGGCATGGAAGATGACCAACGGATGGATGCATACTTCACGCTGCCGGAGAACACCAAACTCAGCGTCTACGAGCCGCACATGCACGCGCCCGGCGTCAGGATGTGTCTCGAAGCGGTGTGGGGCACCACGGTGCAGGCGCTCAACTGCTCTGGCTACGATCACAACTGGGTCCGCGTCTACAAATATGAAGATGACGCCGCGCCCCTGTTGCCGAAGGGGACGATCCTCCATCTGACCGGGTACTTCAACAACACGCTCACCAATCCCAACGTGGCCGACCCGCGCAACTGGTCCGGATCAGGCCACCGCTCCGTCGACAACATGTTCATC
Organism: uncultured bacterium; assembly: GCA_963934795.1. Lineage (GTDB taxonomy): Bacteria > Acidobacteriota > Vicinamibacteria > Vicinamibacterales > UBA8438 > UBA8438. Next base: position 4,352 of record CAWWAF010000063.1, on the reverse strand, counting down.
AACCTGCTGCAGGCGATTTACATGGACGATGAAGAATTCGCGGTCGAGGTGGCCAAGCGGGACGACCAACTGCAACTCACGGGCGGTACCGACATCGGGTGTCTGACATGCGGCACCTCCACACCGCCGGCGACGGCGGGGGGCGGGCAGTAACCCGGCGGTGCACTGATGATGACGAGCAACCAACGCGCATGGTGTCCGGGGCCGCCCGGCTGGGGAGTCGTCCTCGCGACTGTCATCTCGCTGACAGCAATAGCGGAGAGTGACGCCCAGCAGTCGTTCGCAACGGGGCAGAACATCGCGCCCGCCTACGAGGGGTGGCAAGAGAACCCGGACGGCTCGTTCGACCTGGTGTTCGGGTACATGAACCGCAACTGGGAAGAGGTCCTCGACGTCCCGATCGGCGCGGACAACACCATCGAGCCAGGGGGCCCCGACCAGGGACAACCCACCCGGTTCCACCCCCGACGCAACCGCTTCACGTTTCGCATCCGGGTGCCAGCCGATTTCGGCGACAAGGAAGTGGTGTGGACCTTGACCACCAATGGGCGCACCGAACTCGCGTATGCCACCCTGAAGCCTGACTATTTCATCGACAACGCGGTGATTCAGGCGAACAACGGGGCCGCCGGGGCCGCCGGCGGCACGCCCGAGCTGGCGAACAACGAGGCGCCCACCCTCGCGCTCGAAGGGGGAGCCACTCGCTCCGTCCAAGCCGGCCAGCCGCTCGAGCTCGTGGCGGCCGTGACCGATGACGGTGTCCCTCGCGCCAGGGGGTTGGCGCCAACCAATCCCAGACGGCCTGGTCGAATCACCACCGACAGTGCGACGGGGCTACGGGTGTCCTGGTTCGTGTACCGCGGACCGGGAGGGGTGACCTTCGACCCACCACAAATCAGTCACTGGGAGGACACACGGGCGGGGCGCAATTCTCCGTGGTCCCCGGGCTGGTCAACGCCTGCGGCTCCGGACAACGGACGCTGGACAACACAGGCGACCTTCGACGTGCCGGGCACCTACACCGTGAAAGCGCAGGCCCACGATGGCGGGCTCGCTACGTCCGGCACCATCACGGTGAATGTAACCGCACCATAGGACCGCCGAGCACGATGCCCGCGGCATCGAGCGGCGTGGCCACGAAAGGCGTGCGTCCGGACCGTCTTCGCATCACGAGACCCCGCGGCTACAGGTCCTGAACGCGCTCCTCGCGGTAGCCCAGCCGGTACCAGACCGGCCCCACGGCCACCCCCACGACAAGCAGACCAGCGACCCAGATTCCACGCGAGGGCACCCACGCCGGGTACGGGCTATCCACGAGCCAGGTGCCGATGCCGACCAGGAGGCAGAAGACCGTCACCGAGCACAGGACCATCGCGCCGAGCGCGCGGACCAGGCGAGCCGGTCCGGCGGCGGTCGGGTCGACCGCAGTCGCGATCGGACCCCAAAAGCCGACCGGTCTCACCCGACGATAGAACGCGATGAGGCCGGCTTCTTCCTCAGGCCCCTTCATCCAGACAGCCACCAGTGCCGCAGCCGTCGCCGCCGTCGCGAGAATCAGCAGTCGGAGCGCCTGCTGATCGTCACGGAGTAACGCGAGCAGCACCGGCGCGAGCGCGGCCGAGGTGAGCATCGCTGCAATTTCAGCCCACGCGTTCATCCGCCACCAGAGCCAACGCAGCACCTGCACGACGCCGAGACCGGCACCAAACAGCAAGTTGATCTGCCAGGCCTGATTGATGGACGTGAGCTGGGTCATGATCACGACCGCTATCAACAGAATGACGAGATTCGAACCGCGGGCGACCCACACCAGACTGCGTCCGCTCGGCTCGCGCTTCCGCCAGGCCTGACAGAAAAACCGCTTGTACAGGTCGTTGGTCCAGTAAGAGGCGCCCCAGTTCAGATGCGAGTCGACTGTCGAGGCGAGTGCCGCGAGCATGCCGGTCAACATCAGCCCCATGACGCCAACCGGCAACAGCTCTGCCATCCCGCGAACGAAACTGGCTTCTCGGTCACCTTGGAGCAACCCCGGCGTGAGCCCAGGGTCGGGCGGAAACAGTACCAGTAGCCCGATACCCAGCGGAAGCCAGAGAAGGCTCCGCACCAGCACCTGGCTGAAGGTGAACACCACCGCCGCGGTCTTCGCGTCTCGGTCTGACCGGCAGGCCATCGACCGTTGTGCGAGGTATCCGGTGCCGTCCGACACCGAGTTAATCAGCCACAACACGCCCAGCAGCGACAGCGTGGTCCACGTGGCGTCCTTGGCGTGGCCTGGTGTGAAGGCCAGAATTTCGTCTGGCGTGATGCCACCGGGGCCACCGGTCGCGAACGTCGCCCGCAACTGGTCGGTCATCGCCGCGAGCCCGCCGACCTCGACCACCACAATGGTGGTGAACGCGAGGGTTCCGGCGACCATGATCCCAATTTGTACGACATCGGTATCAGCCACGCTGCGCAACCCGCCCGTGGCCGAATAGAGCAGCGTCACGGTCAGAATCAGCCCCAGCGAGATGGCGTTGCTCGCGGTCTTGATCCAGACCTCCGGGTCATCGAGCCCGCCCAGTGACAGCGGGACCCCGACCCACTCGACCGCGACCACCGCCAGATCGAAGAGGCCCGGGGGCAACCACACGTTCCACAACAGGAACGGCTCGGCGATTTTGGCCGCGGCGAAGAGCACCCAGCCCAGCGACACGCAATTGATGATGGTGCCGAGATAGAACGCCTTGACGGCTCGCAGCACGGCGGCCGGGGTGCCGGCGTACCGCACCTCCGTCAGTTCGGCGTCTGTCAGGACCTCAGCGCGCCGCCACGCGCCCGCGAGCACGAACCCCATCAGCAGGAACGTGAGGGCAAAGGTCCAGAGCTGCCACAACCCGAAGATTCCGGAGACCGCCACGATACCCGTGACAAGCAGCGGCGTGTCTGCCGCGAACTGTGTCGCCGCCATGCTGAGCCCGGCTTTCCAGCCGGGCAGCGTGCGACCCGCCAAGAAATACTCTTCCAGGTTCTTGGACGCTTGTCGCCGATGCCGAATGCCGCTGGTGACGGCGTAGGCGACAAAGGCGACGACGATGAGCACGTCGACGGTTTGCACCGAGCAATCCTGTCACGGGTCGGGTCCTGGCGGCGACAATCAGCGGAACCTGCTGAGACCATCCGGCCCGTCAGGAAAGGCGAGGGTCACCGGTCGGAATTTAGCTGGGTGAGCTTGTCGGGATTGCGGACGACATAAATCGCGGTCAGACCGGCGGCGGAGACGTCGAAGACAAACGCGTTCGTGATTGCACCGGCCTCCTCGATCAGCAGCGCCGATTGACCATTCAACTCGGTGATGCGAGGACGCGCCGCTGGCGAGTACCGTCCAATGGCCTTGAAGAAACGCCCCACTGGCCGGCTCCCAACGAGTGGCCGGTTGATGGCCGCGACGCGTCCGCCGCCGTCACTGAGCAACACCACGTCGGGGGCCAAGACACCCATCAGCTGCCCGAGGTTGCCGGAGCGCGTGGCGGCGAGGAACCGTTCAACGAGCGCGCGTCCCGTGGCCGTGGCCGCCGGTCTGCGAGGGCCCGACTCACAGCTGAGCCGAAGGCGCGCGCGACCTCGTCGTGGGAGTAGTCCAACACGTCGTGCAGCACGAGCACCACGCGTTGGGTCGGGGTGAGGCGCTCGAGAAGTATCAAGCACGCAAACGAGACCGAGTCCGCCTGTTCGGCGAGATCGTCCGGAAGCGCCGCAGCGGACGTGACTGGCTCAGGTAGCCAGGTGCCCACGTACTCTTCTCGACGGCGGCGAGCCGATTTGAGCAGGTCCATCGACAGCCTCGTCACGATGGTAACCAGATAGGCACGCGGATGGTCGACCGAATGTAGATCAACGTCCGCGAACCGCAACCAGGCGTCCTGCAACACATCCTCTGCGTCCTCGGCGAGCCCCAGCATCCGGTAGGCCACGGCGAAGAGGTAGCGACGATGACCGGCAAAGACGTCGACGTGTAGGTGGCCCGGGGCAGGGGTCATGCCGCGACCGTCCCCGGTTCCGCGCGGCCGACGACCGCCGGCCAGCCCACGCGTGCGGACGGATGGGCCGGCTGCCAGTTGGCTGCCGCGCAGAACCGTTGGTTCGAGATTCTGTGTGAGACGGTGAGCACACGTGCGACATGACCCAACGCAAGGCGGGCCAGCCTCCGCGGCACCGTGCGTGGCGCGGGCGCGTCAAGGGCGGTGGCGACACAGAGCATCCACTCACGTTGGGTCAACGGAGCGTCGTCCACGACATTGTAGACACCGGGCGGCGCGCTGAGGGCCGCGGTCACCGCGCGACCGACATCGTCGACATGGATGCTCGACACC
>CAWWAF010000062.1:0-22073 GCA_963934795.1 uncultured bacterium | reverse complement strand
AATGTCACATCTCGTGCATGTTTTTGCCAATGTCGGTCAAACCAGCTTTGAGTAGCAGGACCTTATGCGTCCGATGCCGCCTGAGGCGAGGGGGGCGGTATCCGGCGGAACAGCCGCAGGAGGACAATCAGCGAAACCCCGAACAGCACCGCGCCCAGCAAGAAGGGAGCACCCGGAAGCGCAATCGGCGCCGCCTCTGAGGTGAAGAAGCTGAAGAGGCCCGCCGTGAAGATGAGGGGCGCGAAGATACTGGTGAGGCTGGTCAGCGAGGTCAGGGCCCCCTGGGTCGCGCCCTGTTCTGTCGGGCTCACGGTGCCCGCGACCAGGCCCTGCATGGCCGGCATGGCCAAGCCGGCCAGCGAACCGAAGACGATGACGACCAGTACCATCCACCCTTCGGACGCTAACCCGTAGCCCAGGAAAGACAGCATCGACACGGTCAACCCCAGCACCACCGTCCGTCGTTCGCCGAGGCGCTTGACGGTCGGTCGAACCAGCAGCCCCTGTACAAGGATGGCCATGACCCCGACGAGGGCCAGGGTCAGTCCATTGGCCTGCGTGTCCCATCCATACCGATGCCCCGCGTGCAGCACCCAGACGTTCTCCATGCCGCGCTGAGCCAGCGAACTGAAGGCCACGGCCACGGCCAGCCCGGCCACCAGCGGATACACCTGCAGCCGCCGAAGACTCGCGAGCGGATTCATGGCGCGCCAGGAGACCGCCCGGCGATGTTCCGGCGCCAGCGACTCCGGCAGCACGAAGAAGCCATAGAGCCAATTGATGAGAGCCAGGGCGGCGGCCGCAAAGAAGGGCAGGCGGAGATGCACGGCGCCCAGTACGCCGCCCAGCGCGGGTCCCAGTGTGAAGCCGAGGCCGAACGCGACCCCCACGAAGCCGTAGTTACGGGCGCGGGTCTCCGGGGTCGAGACGTCCGCGATGTACGCGTTGGCGGTCGTGATGCTGGCACCCATGATGCCCGCGACGAAGCGCCCCACGAACAGCCAGCCGATGGACGGCGCCCAGCCCTGAATCAGATAGTCGATACCAAACCCGAACAGCGAGATCAGAATGATCGGCCGGCGGCCGAACCGGTCTGAGAGGGCTCCCAGCACCGGTGCGAACAGGAACTGCATCAGCGCGTAGACCGCGACGATGACCCCAAGGTATCGTCCCGTCGTCGACGCATCCCGGCCCAAGAGCTCGCCAATCAGATCTGGCAAGATCGGAATGATGATGGCCAGCCCGAGGATGTCGATAAACATCGTCACGAAGATGAAAATCATCCCCGCCTGACGCGTCTGTCCTCGCTGTCCCATACCGTGTGGTGTGCTGCTGTTCGGTGCGACGTGCCGGTTCTGGCTGGTCCTGGTCGGTCTCTGAACCCGTCAGTATCGCATACGCTCACGCGCCAGTACGCCGCTTCCCAGACGGCTCGTCCGGGACCGCGGCGAGTGGGGCTACCGACGTATTGGTCCACCCATACAGGGCCGCCACGAAGGGGTTGATGAGGTTGAAGAAGCAGAACGGCGCGTAGGTCCAGGTGGCCACGCCCAGCGTGGTCGCCATGTAGGCGCCGCAGGTATTCCACGGCACGAGCACGGAGGTGATCGTGCCGCCGTCCTCCAACGCCCGAGAGAGGTTTTTGGGGTCCAGTCCCCGTCGCTGGTACTCCGCTCGGAACATGCGACCCGGGAGCACGATGGAGATGTACTGGTCAGATGCCAGCACATTGGTCCCGAACGCGGTGACGAGCGTGGCCGAAATGAGGCCTCCAACGCTGTGCACGCTGCTGAGAATCCGTTTCGCGACCGCCTCGAGCTGCCCGGTGGTTTCCATGACCGCGCCAAACATCATGGCCGAGATGATGAGCCACACGGTGACGAGCATGCTGGACATGCCGCCCCGGCTGAGCAGGTCGTCGAGGGCCACGGTGCCTGAATTGAGCGTGAACCCGTCAAACAGGGCGGTCCAGCATCCTTTAATAAGCGCCACCGGACGGCTCAACCCTGGTTCGCCCACGAACGCCACCACCGCGTCGCCCTGAAACAACACCGCACACACCGCGCCCGCGAGCGCGCCGATGAGCAGGGCCGGGAACGCCGGCATGCGTCGCATGACGAGCGCGACGACCAGCGCCACCGGAATCAACAGATGAGGGCCGATGACGAACTCGCGATGCAGCGCCTCAAGAATGATCGCCAACTCATCGGTGGCCCCGGGCGTGGGCACCACGAACCCGGCCACGGCGAATAGCACCAGGGCGATGACGAAGCTGGGCCCGGTCGTCCACACCATATGCCTGATGTGACTAAATAGGTCGGTGCCGGCCACCGCAGGCGCCAGATTCGTCGTGTCAGACAGGGCTGACAACTTGTCGCCAAAGTACGCGCCAGAGATGATGGCTCCCGCCGCCACCCCCAGGTGCAGGCCCTGTGCGGTGGCAATGCCGATGAGCGCGATGCCGATGGTTCCCGCGGTAGTCCAGGAACTGCCCGTGGCGAGCGACACCAAGGCGCAGATGAGACAGGCGGCGGCGTAGAAGACAGACGGCGCCAGCAACGACAGCCCGTAGGAGATCATCGTGGGCACGGTGCCCGCCAGAATCCACGCGCCGATCAGGGCGCCCACGGCCAGCAGAATCAGCAGCGCGCCCATCGAGACGGAAATCCCGTGAATGATGCCGCGCTCGATGGCTGGCCAGGTGTGACCGTTACGCAACCCGACGATGGCGCCGGCGCCGGCCGCCAGCATCAAGGCGATCTGATTCGGTCCGCTCGACGAGGCGTCCCCGAACAGGGCGACCGACCCGGCGAGCAGTCCGACCAGGAGGCCGACCGAGACGGCGGCTTGCGCGAGGGTCGCAGGGCGCACCGGGCGGGCTGGGGACGTAGGCATGCGCGGCACCCAGCTTACCTTGTCGTCACACTCAGACGGAGGCGAGAAGCTGGCGGTCTCGTCCGGCCGTTGGCTTCGTGTGGTGAGATCCAGGGCGCCTGTTGTGGGTTCCGTCGAGTGGGTAGGAGCCATAAAGCGACGTTACTTCCGGCATTTTTGGTCTCTCCAGTCGTTCTGTCCTGGGCGAACGGAGCCCCGCCGCGCTTTCGGGTCTCGGTGCCAGAGATTGGCGGGCCACGTCCATCGTGTGGCGTATCGCGCAACCGGACCCGGAAAATCTGTCAAGTCGAAATCTCAGAAAATCGTAGTTTCGCCGGGGGGCCTTCGTGGTGACCGGCGTTGGGTGCTCTTGGGTCGTCGACGGCCACCACGGGGCCTTGCGGTAGCGGACGGGCTCGCTCAGCACGGTCGGTTCTGTGCACCCGCGCCGGGCCGCAACAGTTGGGAGATCGTATCGCCCACAGTTTGCTCCTCCCGAGCAGGGACGCCATACTGGACACATGGGCTCGAGGCTGTTCGTGTCGGCGCTCGTCGTGACGGCGCTGTCCGTCGCTCCCGCGGCGGCCGTGGTGTGTGCAACGTTCTGCGTAGACCACGCGGCGTCACACGCCTCTGGACACGAGGCTGCGCACGCCTCACACGTCCATGGCGCGGACGCCGACGGGACCGCGGCCATCGTGACGAGCGGCGCGCACGACTGCAATAGTCACGACCGAATCGCGGCCCCACCCAGCAAGCTGAGACGCTCCACCTCATCCGTCGACTCGCCTCCCGTTGTCCTCTTCGAGCCCGGGCCCGCCGCGCGCGGGATGGCCTTTGTGGGCGCCCCGGTTGGTGCCGCGCACTGCCCAACTCACCCACCGGCCGTCACCACGGTCTCGGTGCTGCGCATCTAGTTTCCTTTCCCAAGCTCCGAAACGGTTTCGGCTGTCTGTTCTCGACGTCTGTCGAGGCGGTGCGTATGCCACGACGTACGTTTGTGGTGGGGAAGGGAATATGTTTCACGCGCTTTCACGTCGTCGTTTCGTGCAGGGGCTCGTCATGGGTGGCGCAGCTGCCACGCTGGGCCTGTGGCCACGTCGGGCTGCGGCGTCGGACGGTTTCGGTGCGGGCGCCGTGCTCGACGGCACCGAGTTTGATCTCCAGATCGCCGAGGCGCCAATCAACATCACCGGGGCGCCGCGGACGGCGTTGACGCTCAACGGCTCGGTGCCGGCGCCGACGCTTCGCTGGCGCGAGGGCGACACCGTCACGGCCCGGGTCGCCAACGCGCTCACCGAGAACACGTCGATTCACTGGCACGGCATTCTTTTGCCGGCGAACCAGGACGGGGTGCCCGGGTTGAGCTTCAACGGCATTGGACCGGGTGAGACGCATACCTACCGGTTTGACGTCCGGCAGGGTGGAACCTACTGGTACCACAGCCACGTTGGGTTCCAGGAGCAGCGAGGGGTCTATGGCGCGCTCGTCATCGAGCCGCGCGAACCTGAACCGTTCAGCTACGACCGCGACCACGTCGTCCTGCTGTCCGACTGGACCGACGAGTCGCCCGCACGCCTGTACCGCAAGCTCAAAAAGCAGTCGGATTACTACAACTACCGACAGCCGACCGTCGGTGATTTCTTTCGCGACGTGGGGGCGCGGGGGTTGGGCGCCGCCGTGTCAGAGCGGAGCGCGTGGGGCCAGATGCGGATGAACCGTACCGACCTGGCCGACGTGACCGGTGCCACCTACACCTACCTGATGAACGGGCACCCGCCGGCTGCCAACTGGACCGGGCTGTTCGCGTCCGGTGAGCGGGTGCGGCTGCGTTTCATCAATGCCGGGGCGATGACGTATTTCGACGTGCGGATCCCCGGGCTGCCGATGCGCGTGGTCGCTGCCGACGGGCAGTATGTCCACCCGGTGACGGTTGATGAATTTCGTATCGCCTCTGGCGAGACGCTCGACGTCATCGTCGAGCCGTCCGGCCAGGACGCCTACACGATGTGCGCGCAAGCGATGGATCGGACGGGGTTCGCCGCCGGCACGCTCGCGGTGCGCAACGGGCTTCGCGCGCCGTTGCCTGACCTCGACCCGCGGCCGCAGCTCTCGATGAGCGACATGGGTCACGGGCACGCCATGTCGGGTGGCACCGACCACGACATGGCTATGCCCGACCGAGAGGCTCCCGCGGCCGATCCGCATGCCGGACACACCATGGCCACGTCCACCAGCGAGGCGCCGGCCGCCGATGCCCATGCTGGCCACGCCGCTATGGAACCGGCCCCGATGCAGCCGCAAGACGGTGATGGGATGCCGGCGCCGATGCCGATGTCGGCCATGCTGGCGCATCCCGACTCCGAACGTCGCAACCCGTTGGTGGACATGCAGACCATGACGCCCAGCGCGAAGCTGGACGACCCCGGGCTTGGCCTGCGCGACAACGGTCGGCGGGTGCTGACCTACGCCGACCTGAAGACCCTGTTCCCCGACCCGGATGGGCGGGACCCGGGACGCGACGTGGAACTGCACCTGACTGGACACATGGAGCGGTTCGTCTGGTCGCTCGACGGCATCAAGTCTTCAGACGCCGAACCGATTCGGCTGAATTACGGCGAGCGGATGCGGGTCGTCCTCGTGAACGACACGATGATGGGGCACCCCATGCATCTGCACGGGCTGTGGAGCGACCTGGAAGACGACCAGGGGCAGTTTCATCTCCGCAAGCACGTCATCGACATGCCGCCCGGCACGCGCCGGAGCTTCCGCGTGCGCGCCGACGCGCTGGGCCGCTGGGCCTTTCACTGCCACCTGATGTATCACATGGCGGCCGGCATGTTCCGCGAGGTGCGGGTCGACCTATGACCATGACAATGACAATGCCGCGCGCCCTGCGTGTGCTGTCGGTATTGGTCGCGCTTGGCGCGTACCCCGCTGGCGTCGAGGCGCAGTCGCGTCCCGTCACGCCGCACCAGCATCAGGAGCCCGCCGACGTACCGGCCGCGGAGGAACCCAGAACTCCTATTCCACCGGTGACGGATGCCGACCTGGCGGCGGCGTTTCCAGAGGTGGACCCGCATCCGATGCGGGACCAGGTCATCAACTCCCTCTTTCTGGTGGAGCAGCTCGAAGGCATGGACACGCCCACCGGTCCCGGACTGGGTTGGGACGCCACAGGCTGGATTGGCGGCGACGTCAACCGGGCTTGGCTTCGTACCGAAGGCGAGGCGGAGGACGGCCGGCTCGGCGCGGCGGAGGCACATCTGCTGTATGGCCGCGCGGTGGCGCGGTGGTGGGATGTCGTGGTGGGGGGGCGGCAGGACGTGCGTCCGGGGCCGTCGCAGTCCTGGTTGGCGGTCGGGCTTCAGGGGCTGGCGCCCTACTGGTTCGAGATCGAGGCCACGGCCTATGTGGGCGAGGGAGGGCGGACCGCCGCCCGGCTGGAGGCCGAGTACGACCTCCTCATCACGAACCGCCTCGTGCTGCAGCCGGTGGTGGAGGTCAATCTGGAAAGACGGAGGTTCGACCAGGTTACGGGCTTCGGCACCGGGGGTCACGACGTCGAAACCGGGCTTCGCCTTCGGTATGTCATTCGCCGCGAGTTCGCGCCCTACGTGGGTGTCGTCTGGACGAACCGTTTCGGCGACGCGGCCGTGGACGTCAGCCTGCTTGATGACACGCGGGGCGGGGGCCGCATCGTCGCTGGCGTCCGCCTCTGGTACTGATGGACGGACGGTGTGCGGTCGCCTTTCACGCGGCCACGCCGGCGTCGGCGCTTCGGATCTAGTTCCGTCTCCAGCCGAGTGGCTGGCAGCGGCGTTCGACACGATCGAGACAAGGAGACACAGGCATGGCCACAAACCATACGCGGAGGCCAGGACACCGGGCAGGGGTCGTCACGACGTGCCTCTGGTTGAGCAGCGCTGGCGTGGCGGCGCAGCCGCCGGCCCTGGACCCAGTCGTCCTCGTCCGGGTACCCGACGCCGGCCTGCAGCTAGCGGCAGAGGTCGACGACGCAGGGCGCGTGTATCTGATCTACTTTCGAGGTGCCCCCTCCGGGGGAGACGTGTTCTATGTCTCCCCCGGCCGCCTACGTCTGAGTTCTCCACTCCCGTCCACGTGAACAGCCAGCCCGGTAGCGTCATTGCCACAGGGACCGTGCGGGGGGGCCACTTGTCTCTCGGTGCCGACGGGCGCCCCCACGTGGCCTGGATGGGGTCCAACACCGCCGAACCGCGAGGACCAGAGGGGCAGAGCCCGATGCTCTATATACACCTGGGCGACGACGGACGGTTCGAGCCACAGCGAAACCTGGTGACCCGAGCCTACGGACTGGACGGCGGCGGGACCATTGCCGCCGGCCCGCCGGGCCGGTTGATGTTTGGCGCCCTGATGTCTCGGGATGTCCAGCTGGTGGCGGGATGCGCCGTCGTCGGGTCGTTGTTCCTCGCGTGCGGGAATCTTCTGTCCGATTTGGGTTTGGCCGCCGCTGGCCCGCGGCTGCGAGAGGATTACTGCCGGAGACGCCATGGACGCGGTAATCCGTCGACTCGGCGCCACCACCCTGCTCGCCGCCCTGGTGGGCGCGCTTGCCGCTCCATGGCTGGCGCCTCACCCAGGCAACCAGCAGTTCCGTGACTACCTGTACGCGCCGCCGATGCGAGTGCGCGTTCTCGTGGGTGGCGTGGCGGGTTATGCGGGCGGCATTGTCGACGAGACCCTGATGCGCTTTGCCGATCTCGTGCTGGTCCTGCCGACCATCTACGCCGTCCTCGCTTTACGGGCGGTGCTGCCGCCCGTCTTGTCGGTCGGCACGGTGTTCTGGCTGCTGGTGGGGTTGTTGACGCTGGCCGGGTGGCCGTATGTCGCGCGGGGGGTACGCGCCATCGTGGCGGTCGAGCGCGGTCGCGAGTACACGCTCGCGGCCATCGCCGTCGGCGCGGGGCCCATCCGCATTCTCGCGATACATCTGGTGCCCGCCACGCGGGGGTTCCTCACCGCGCAAGCGACGTTGCTGCTGCCGGCGTTCATCTTGGCGGAGGCGCCGCTCTCCTATGTGGGGCTGGGGTTCGCGCCGCCAGCGGCCAGTTGGGGGGCCATGCTCAGCGAGGCGTCGAACATTAGCGCCATCGCCGACTTCCCGTGGCTGCTTAGCCCGGCCGCGGCGATTATCGCGGTCGTGTTGGCGGTGAATTTGGCGAGCGGTGCGGGGGCACGAGGCGGCGCATTCGGGGCATTGGCGCGTTCACGACGCGAGACGTCGAGGGGGCCGCGTAGGACCTGTGCCTCGGTGGCCGTGGGCCCCGCGAGCCGATTCGGACTACGCTAGAAGCTGTGCGTTACGCCATTACAACCTTCGGGTGCCGCGTCAATCAGGCCGATTCACTACAGCTCGAGATGGAGCTTCGGGCTCGCGGCGGCACGCGGGCGCCGGCTGACGAGGCGGACCTCGTCGTCGTTAACAGTTGTTCCGTCACGGCGTCGGCCGACCAGGGGACACGTCAGGCGCTCCGGCGTGTTGAGCGAGTGAATCCCGACGCGCGGGTGGTAGCCACTGGGTGCTACGCGTCTCGTGCGGCGGACGAGATTGGGGCGCTCCCGGGTGCGCCGCTCGTTATCCCGAATGATCAGAAGCACACGATCGCCGACCAGGTGGCACCCGTCGAGGAGACTACCGCCCACCGTTTTGGTGATGGGCCGGGTGCGTGTGGCGCATCGGTGTCCCCAGGGGTCGTCGGTCGGGTCGCGTTCATGCTGCGTGTGCAGACCGGGTGCGATCAGCCGTGCAGCTATTGCGTCATTCCATCCACCCGCGGGACCGGCCGGAGCCTTGACGCGGCACACGTGCTGCGCGCTGTCACCCACGCGGCCGACTGTGGATTCCATGAGGTGGTGCTGACCGGGGTGCACCTGGGGTCCTACGGCCGCGACGCGGATGTCCACGCCAAGGATGCCCGCGCCACACTCCTGGGGTTGCTGCGAGCGCTGGACGACCACCCGTCGACGGTCACCTACCGCATCAGTTCACTCGAGCCGATGGACTGTCCGCCCGACATCATCGATCTGGTGGCCGCCAGTGGACGGTTTGCGCCGCACTTCCATTTGCCGCTGCAGCATGCCAGCGACGCGGTGCTCCGGCGGATGCGACGTCCTTACACGCTGGACGTGTATCGCGGGGCGGTCGACCGCATCCGCACGTTGATGCCGGACGCCGCGATTGGGTCTGACCTCATTGCCGGCTTTCCGGGCGAAACCGACGATGATGCGGCACGCACTCGCGATTACGTGTCTGGGAGCCCCCTGACGTATCTACACGTGTTTCCCTATTCGTCTCGGCCTGGTACGGAGGCGTCGCGTCTGTCGGACCGGGTGCCTGGGCCGCTGGTTCGCGAGCGGGCGCGCGTGCTGCGGGACCTTGGCGCGACGCTGTCACGCCGATTTCGGGAGGCGCAGGTGGAAACCGTGCGCGCCGGGCTGACGCTCGAGGGGGGCAGGGTCGTCCTGACCGACAACTATCTGAAGGTGCCAGTGCCGCCCGGTGCCGACGGCAACCAGCGCGTGCGCGTCCGCATCACCAGCGCCGAACCCCTCGCCGGCGTCTTGGAGTAGACGCTGGCCCGGACGCGGCCATCTCGTCCACCTTGTTGATGACCCGTCGGACCCTACGGGGCCGCCGCGGCGGTGCGCTGGGGGCCGCCCTCAATAATGAGTTGGCCGCACGCGGCGCCAATATCTCGGCCGCGACTCTTGCGGACCGAGACGTTCACGCCTCCCCGCGCGAGCCCCCGCGCGAAGCGGTCGACCTGTTCGTCTGACGGACGAGAGAACGGGATGCCCGGTGCCTCGTTCAGCGGAAGCAGGTTCACCTTGGCTCGAAGCCCCCGGAGCATACCGACCAAGCGCGTGGCATCGGCCTCGGTGTCGTTGACGCCGGCCAGCAGCACATACTCGAAGGTAATTCGGTCGCGATGTTTGAGCGGAAATCGACGGCACGCGTTGATGAGATCCGCAATCCGCTGTTGACGGCTGGTGGGGATCAGTTCGTGTCGAACCCGGTCCGTGGTCGCGTGCAGCGACACGGCCAGATTCGGAATCCAGGGTTCTTCTGACAGTTTGGCCATCGCGGGCAACAGTCCCACGGTCGAGAGCGTCACCCGTTTGGGCGTGACCGCCAGCCCCTCTGGCGCCGCCAACAGGCGGAGCGCTTTCATCGTCGCGTCGTAGTTGTGGAGGGGCTCGCCCATGCCCATCAGGACGATGTTGAATCGTGTGTCCTGCAGGTCGAGCTCGCGCGCGAGGACCCGGACCTGTCCGGCGATTTCCCCCGCCGTGAGATGGCGAGTTAGACCCATTTTGCCGGTCAAGCAAAACCCGCACCGCATGGCGCAGCCCACCTGGGTGGACACGCAGAAGGTTAGGGCCGGTGTATCCGGTATGAACACCGACTCGATGGTCCGTCCATCCCCCAGCGTGAAAAGAAATTTTTCGGTGCCATCTGCCGAGCGTGCGCGGTCGGTCACCGACGGGGTGGTGATCGTGCACGCGGCATCGAGTTGCGCCCGAAGGCTCTGCGACAGGTCGGTCATCTGGTCGACGCGTTCATGTCCGCGCCGGTGCAGCCATCGGAAGATCTGTTGCGCGTGGAAACGCTTCGCGCCCAGTCCCGTCACGACAGCTTCGAGTTCCGCCGGCTCCAGCTCTGCCAGGTCCGGCTTCGAATCGCTCATCGGGCTAACAGTACCACGCAAAATTACGTGTGGCGGTTGATGCGGCGGCGCCCGCGTGGTATCATTTACATCCTTGTAGTATTCTTACAAGTCCTTATAGAGCAGCTATTTACGGATGTTTCAAGCGGCTGGCTCCGAAAGGCCGCAGACAGGCGACGTCCCGGAATGATCGTTCGCGAACAGTTTGACAACGGGTTGCGTCTCCTGACGGAGTCGATGCCAGGCGTGCGCTCGGTCAGCTTCGGCGCCTGGCTCACGCGTGGGTCGCGTCATGAGAGCGACGCGCGGTCTGGCATTGCCCACTTTGTTGAGCACATGTTGTTCAAGGGGACGGCGCGCCGCTCGGCGGAGGACATTGCGCAGGAGATCGACTCGATTGGCGGACAGCTCGACGCCTTTACGGCGAAAGAATGCGCGAGCTACTACGTGAAAGTGCTGGACGAGCATCTTCCGCGAGCGGTCGACGTGCTTGCTGATCTGCTGCTCAACCCCGCGTTCGACCTGGGTGACATTGAGCGGGAAAAGAAGGTGGTGCTTGAAGAGATCAAGATGGTGGAGGACACGCCTGACGATCTCGTGCACGAGTTGTTCACTCAACGTTTCTGGTCGGGCCATCCGTTGGGCCGACCCATTCTGGGTGTGCCGGACACGGTGAGGGCGCTCGACGCGACCAGTCTTCGTGACCACTTCGGGCACGCCTACTCGGCCGGCAACCTGGTGATCGCCGCCGCTGGTCATGTCGACCATGCGGCCGTTCGCGATTTGGTGTCGTCCGCTTTTGCCGACCTGCCGTTCAGTGTCGAACCGCCGCCCGATATCGCGCCCTCCACGACGGCCGGACTCCTGGTACGTGACAAGGCACTCGAGCAGTGCCACGTCGTGCTTGGCGTGAACGGATATCCGCAGGGCCACGCGGACCGCTACATCTGTTATGTGATGAACATCGTGCTTGGCGGCACGATGAGTTCGCGTCTGTTTCAGAACATCCGCGAGAAACGCGGTCTCGCGTATGCGGTGAGCAGCGGTTTCGTGTCGTACCAAGATGGCGGTGCGCTCACGATTTACGCTGGGTGCGACGCTGAGAGCGTCGTGGAAGTCGTCGATCTGATCGTCGTCGAATTGCAACAGTTGCGCGACGAGCCGATCACGTCGGCGGAGCTGACCCGGGCCAAGGATCACCTGAAAGGAAGCCTGGTGCTGGGCCTGGAAAGCACCTCAAGCCGGATGTCTCAGCTGGCCCGGCAGGAGATGTACTACGGACGCCAGTTCACGCTGGACGACACGTTGCAAGCGGTGCAGGCCGTGACGCTCGACGACGTCCATCGGGTGGCACGGGCGCTGCTCGTGCCAGGCGCGGTCGCGGCGACCATTTTGGGTCCCGTCGATGGTCTTCCGTTGCGGGAGGAGCAACTCGCCCTGACCTAGGTCGCCGGGTTCGCGAGTCCTGGCGTCGGGCTGATCAGGCGCGACCCGAAGCAACACAGTCCTGGCGGGATGCCCGCCGTGGAACGGGAGGATGTCATCGGGATTCGGTTGACGGTGCTGGGCAGCGGGAGCGCCGGGAACGTGACGCTTCTGGAAGGGCTCGACCAGCCGGTGCTGATCGATGTCGGCCTGAGCTATCGCGAGGTCGCGCGCCGCCTGGACACGGTGGGGGTGCCGCCAGACAGTGTCGGAGCGGTGGTGATTACGCACGCGCACGGCGACCACACCCGTAGCGCGGCGCTGTTTTCCCGGCGGCACGATGTGCCCGTCTATGCGACGGCGGCGACGCGCGCGATTCTGGAATCGGCCCGCACTGCCGCCAATGTCGCCGGCTGGGGCCAGTTGGCCTGCGACACGACGAGTGAGATTTGCGGTTTTCGATTTACCCCGTTCGAGGTCTCACACGACGCGGCGGCCGAGACGGTGGCCTTTGTCATCGAAACGCCAGACGGCACGGTCGGCTTTGCGACGGATATCGGCGTGGTCACCCCGGCCCTGCGGGCCAGGTTTCGAGACTGTCGCATGCTGGTGATTGAATCGAACCATGCGGACGACCTGTTGCAGGTGGGGCCGTACGCACGCTCGACGAAAGAGCGCATCAGTGGGGCGCGCGGTCATCTGTCGAATGAATCGCTCGCGCAGTTCATCCGCGCGGATTTGGGAGCCTCGGTCAGGTGTGTGGTGCTTGCGCATCTGAGTCGGGTGAACAATGTGCCGGAAATCGCGGAGATGACGTGTCGAGAGGCGCTTGAGGCGAGCGGGCGACCCGAGGTGCAGGTCATCGTGTCGCGCCAGGATCGGGTGGCGACAACGGTGGACCTCGGTGTGTGGGCGTCCCAGCGCGGGCATGGCACGGTAGGGCGTCAGGTCGCACTACCTTTTTAGTGCTTGGTGAGATGACGATGGTTTCCTATTTGAAGACAGACGAGGTTCGGGGCGCATGATCTCTCGCTATACCCATCCCGAGATGGGCCGCATCTGGGAAGAGCAAACGAAGTACGACACCTGGCTCCGCGTCGAGGTTGCCGTCACGGAGGCGATGGCGGCCACGGGTGTGGTGCCCGAAGAGGCCGCGCGTGACATTGCGGCATGCACGGGTGTTCAGGCCGAGCGCATCGACGAGATCGAACGCACGACCCAGCACGACGTCATCGCATTCACGACCGCGGTGGCCGAGCAGGTCGGTCCGTCGGCGCGCTGGTTGCACTTCGGGTTGACCTCGTCCGACGTGCTGGACACGGCGCTCGCGCTGCAAATGCGTCAGGCCTGCGGCTTGATCCTCGACGATCTCCATCAGGCGATCGAAGCGGTTGGCGAGCGGGCTCACGAGCACCGGGACACCGCGATGATTGGGCGCACGCATGGCGTGCACGCCGAGCCGATGACGTTCGGACTGAAGCTCGCGCTGTGGCACGCCGAGCTGCGACGGGGCGTCGTGCGAATCGAACGCGCCCGAGACGGCATCACGGTTGGCAAGATCTCCGGTGCCGTGGGGACCTATGCGCATCTGGAGCCAGAGATTGAGCGGCGCGTGTGTGCCGCGCTCGGGCTGACGCCAGCGCCGGTCGCGTCCCAGGTTATCCAGCGGGACCGTCACGCCGAGTTGTTGAGTGCGCTCGCGATCACCGGTGCGTCGCTGGAGAAGTTCGCGGTCGAGGTGCGGGGGCTACAGAAGACCGAGATTGGGGAAGTTGAGGAAGGATTCGCAAAAGGGCAGAAGGGATCGTCCGCAATGCCCCACAAGCGCAATCCGATCGGGTGCGAGCAGTTGACCGGCCTTGCCCGTCTCCTCCGTGCGAACGCCGTGGCGGCGTTTGAGAATGTGGCGCTGTGGCACGAGCGCGATATTTCCCACTCGTCGGTCGAGCGCGTGATCATCCCGGACAGCTTCATCACGCTGGACCACATGCTTCGACGGTTCACCAAGATTGTTCGGGCGCTCGTGGTGCACCCGGAGCGGATGCGGGAGAATCTCGAACGATCACGCGGCATCGTGTTCTCGGGAACCGTGCTGCTCGAATTGGCGCAACGCGGCGTCTCGCGCGAACAGGCCTATCAGTGGGTGCAGCGGGCGGCCATGCGTTCTCATGACGAGAGGCTGGACTTCAAGACGTTGCTCAGCGAGGATGCGGACGTGATGGGCGTCCTGTCGGCCGACGATCTCAATAGTGCCTTCGATCTGGGCCAGCAGCTCCGGCACGTGGGTCCTATCGTCGATCGTGTGTTGTCGGACGCGCCGGCGTCCGATGCGTCGTCGTGACGGACGGCATCGGGGCACGACGTCGGGGCATGACCCCGACGAATCGGTGCGCGACAGCGCGCGCGTCGCGGGAGCGGAGTGGGGCCGACTAAGTATGAAGACCAGAGTGTTCGTCACGTTGAAGCCTTCGGTGTTCGACCCGCAGGGGCGGACGATCGTCGAGGCGCTGGGGTCCATGGGATATGCCTCCGTGCACGATGTCCGACAGGGTAAGTATTTTGAACTCGAGGTTGCGGCCGCGACGGTCGACGAGGCGCGCGCGACGGCGTCCGATGTTGCGGACAAGTTGCTCGCGAACCCGGTGATCGAGAGCTACCGCGTCGAGGTCGATGGGGACGACGGTCCATGAAGTTCGCGGTGGTCGAGTTCCCGGGCTCAAACTGCGACCACGACGCGTATCACGCGACGAAACACGTTCTCGGACAGCACGCGGAGTTCGTGTGGCACAAGGACGCCGACCTGGGTGGTGCCGACGTCGTGGTGCTGCCGGGCGGGTTTTCGTACGGGGACTATCTGCGGACCGGAGCCATCGCCCGTTTTTCGCCGGTCATGGCGCGCGTGCGCGAGTTTGCCGACGCCGGTGGGCCGGTCATCGGCATCTGCAACGGCTTTCAGGTTCTGCTCGAGGCCGGCCTGCTAGAGGGCGCGCTGCTGCGCAACCGTGATTTGAAGTTTCTCTGCGAACATGTCCATGTCCGCATCGAGCGGACAGACACGCCGTTTACCGCGGGGGCCACCGCCGGTCAGGTCCTTCGCGTGCCCATTGCCCATGGGGAGGGCAACTTCCACGCGTCGCCAGAGACGGTGGCGGCGCTCGAGGCGAACCGGCAGGTGATATTTCGGTATTGCGCCGAGGACGGCGAGCTGTCCGACACGTCGAATCCGAACGGGTCGACTAGCGCCATTGCTGGGATCTGTAATGCAGGGCGAAACGTCGTGGGGCTGATGCCGCACCCGGAGCGCGCCTGTGAGTCGATGCTGGGAAGCACCGACGGTCGGGTTCTCTTTGAATCAGTCATCAGCTCCATCGCGGCGACCGGAGTGGTGTGAAGCTTCACGTGTAGTCATGTCCATCGATCAGACCACCATCGACGCGCACGGGTTCAGCCCCGAGGAATTTCAACGTTTGCTGGAGATTCTCGGGCGCGAGCCGACGATGACCGAACTGGGGATTTTCTCGGTCATGTGGTCCGAGCATTGCAGCTACAAGAGTTCTCGGCTGCACTTGCGTCGGTTTCCCATCGAGGGCCCGCGGGTGGTCCAGGGGCCTGGCGAGAACGCCGGGGCGGTGGACATTGGCGATGGCATCACCGCCGTCTTCAAGATCGAGTCGCACAATCATCCATCGTTCATTGAGCCGTATCAGGGGGCCGCGACCGGTGTGGGCGGCATCATCCGGGACATCTTCACGATGGGAGCCCGCCCGATCGCGCTGCTCAATTCGCTGCGGTTCGGAGAGCTCGACGACCCCGCCACCAAGCGGTTGGTCGACGGCGTGGTCGCCGGCATCGCTGGCTACGGCAACAGTATCGGTATCCCCACCGTCGGCGGGGAGATTGCGTTCGAGCCCGGCTACGCCGGCAATCCCCTGGTGAACGTCTTCTGCCTCGGCGTGGCCAAGGCGGACGGGCTCGCGATGGGCCTCGCCTCGGGCGCGGGCAACCCGGTGTACTACGTCGGTGCCAAGACGGGCCGCGACGGCATCCACGGCGCGACGATGGCGTCCGCCGAGTTTGACGAACACTCGGCCGACAAACGTCCCGCGGTTCAGGTGGGCGACCCGTTCATGGAGAAGCTGCTGCTCGAGGCGTGCCTTGAGGTCATGCGCACAGACGCGCTGGTCGGCATCCAGGACATGGGCGCCGCGGGGCTGACCTGCTCGACCTCCGAGATGGGGGCGCGTGGGGACGTCGGGATCGAGATCGATGTGGCGCTGGTGCCCCAGCGCGAGACCGGCATGACGCCCTACGAGATCATGCTCTCTGAGTCACAGGAACGCATGCTGCTCGTGGCAGAGCGTGGCCGTGAGGCGGAGGTCGAGCGGGTGTTCGCGAAGTGGGACCTGCACGCGGTCCGCATCGGCCAGGTCACCGATGATGGGTTGCTCAGGATCCGCGACCACGGTGAGGTAGTGGCGGAGATTCCGAATCGCCCGTTGGCCGATCGCGCCCCACTCTACGATCGGCCGACTGAGCGTCCGGCGTATCTCGACGACGTCACGCAGCTGGATTTGGCGACGCTCGAACCGCCGGCCGACCTGGGTCAGGTCTGGCTCGATCTCCTGGGGACCCCGGTCATTGCGAGCAAGCGGTGGGTCTATCGACAGTACGACCATATGGTGCGCACCAACACGGTCGTGTTGCCGGGGCTGGGGGCCGGTGTGGTTCGGGTCAAGGGCACCACGCGCGCCTTGGTGTTTTCGCTCGACGGCAACGGTCGACATTGTTTTCTGGACCCGGCGGAAGGGGGCCGGTTGGCGATGGCCGAGGCCGCCAGAAACGTCGCCTGCGCAGGCGCCGTGCCGATTGGGGCGACCAACTGTCTGAATTTCGGAAATCCTGAGCGTCCGGACATCATGTGGCAGTTCTCGCAGGCCGTCGATGGGATTGCTGAAGCGTGCCGCGCGTTGGATGTGCCGATCACCGGAGGCAATGTCAGTCTTTACAATGAGACGGACGGCCAGGCGATTTATCCCACGCCCGTGTTGGGTGTGGTGGGCGTGCTCGACGATGTCAGCCATGTGCTGACCCGTGTGTTCCCGGAGCCCGACCTGGACATCGTATTGCTCGGTGATCCGGCGGGCGGGCTTGGCGGAAGCGAGTATCTGAAGCAACACCACGGTCTGGTGCGTGGCAGACCGAGTGCGGTGGATTTAGACCGCGAGCGGGCTCTGCAAGGCCTGCTGGTTGATGCGGCGCAGGGCCGGTGGATTCGGTCGGCGCACGATGGTTCCGACGGCGGGCTCGCGGTGACGTTGGCTGAGTGCTGTGTCGAAAGTGGCACGGTCGGCGCTCAGGTCGATCTCCCGAGTTGGGACGGGGCGGACGATCGGTTCGGCGTTGTCCAGGCGTTGTTCGGTGAGGCTCCCTCTCGGGTGATCGTGTCGGTTGCGGCTGGCCAACGGGACCAATTGCTCTCGAGCGCGCGGGAGCGGTCTGTTCCGGCCACCCTCATCGGCAGCACCGGAGGTGACCGCCTCCGTCTCGCGGTGGCCGGTCAGCCCGTGGCAGACATCGGCGTCGACGAGGCGGAGCACGCGTGGGGTCAGGGACTAACTCGACACTTTGAACGCTAGCAGAGAGGCGTGACCCGCATTGACACACACCGCCGACAGCGACACCGGTAACGACAAGTTCAGGGACGAGTGCGGCGTGTTCGGGATCTACGGGCACCCCGAGGCGCCTGCCCTGACGCGGCTCGGTCTCTATGCGCTGCAGCACCGGGGGCAGGAGAGTGCGGGCATCGCCACCGCCGACGGCGAACAGATCTACCTGACCCGGGCCATGGGGCAAGTGTCGGAGGCGTTTAACGAAGCCACGCTCTCGACCCTCAAGGGCGATGTGTCCATCGGGCATGTGCGTTACTCGACGGCCGGCGACAGCAACGTTATCAACGCCCAACCGATTCGCATCACGTGCGTGCATGGTCAAATTGCGCTCTGCCACAACGGCAACCTGATCAACGCGCCCGAACTTCGTGAGGACCTCGTGGGGAAGGGGCACATCTTCCAGACGAACAGCGACACCGAGGTGGTGTTGCACCTCTATGCACGTTCGAAAGCGCCGACCCCGCAGGACGCCATTGTTGAGTCCGTCGCTCAGGTGCACGGCGCGTTCTCGCTGGTGCTGCTGACGAAAGACCTGTTGATCGCCGTGCGCGACCCACACGGGTTCCGCCCGCTGGTCCTGGGGAAGCTTGGCGACTCGATGGTGGTGTGTTCGGAGACCTGCGCGCTCGACCTGATCGGTGCGACCTACGTGCGTGACGTCGAACCGGGGGAGGTGCTGGTCATCAGCCGGGACGGGGCTCAATCGTATCGGCCCTTCCCCGCGGCCCAGCCGTCACATTGCGTGTTTGAGCACGTCTACTTCGCCCGGCCAGACAGCCTCGTGTTTGGGCAGAGCGTCAACGAAGTACGGACGAATCTCGGTCGATTGTTGGCACGGGAAGCGCCGGCCGACGCGGATGTGGTGGTGCCGATTCCCGACTCGGGGATGTGCGCCGCGGTCGGGTACGCCGAAGAGTCAGGCTTGCCGCTCCGCATGGGGCTGATTCGCAATCACTATGTGGGCCGCACCTTTCTCGCGCCGCAACAGGAGATTCGCGGTTTCAGAGTGCGAGTGAAGCTGAATCCGGTCAGAAGTATTATCGAGGGCAAGCGGGTCATCCTCGTCGACGACTCCCTGGTTCGGGGGACGACCAGTCGGAAGATTGTCGGTATGATCCGGGCCGCCGGCGCCCGCGAAGTCCATATGCGTATTAGCTGTCCTCCGACCGTATCCCCCTGCTACTACGGGATCGATACCCCCAGGAGGTCTGAGTTAATCGCGCACAGTCACACCGTGGAGGAGATTCGCGGCTTTGTGAAGTCAGATTCTTTGCAGTATCTGAGTCTTGAGGGATTGAAGGAAGCCGTCGGTTCGCGGAGTGGCGATTACTGCACGTCCTGCTACACCGGCGAGTATCCCGTTGAGGCACCCCAGGATGAGGAGGCGTACATGCAGATGGCGCTGAAAATTCCGGGCGAGCAGTAATGGCGCGGTCGACAGCCTTGGCGGTCGCCAGCCTGCTGCTGTTCGGAGCGGGGTTCGTGGCGGCTCAACCCGCTCCGGTCGATGGACAGGATCTGCGGATGGCCATCGATCAGCTTGGCGATTTCGACTACGACACGCGTACCGCGGCCAGCAGTCTCGTTCGACGCACTCCTGTTGAGCAGGTCGGCCCCGCGCTGGCGGCCGCGGTCACCGGTCACGACGACGGC
Organism: uncultured bacterium; assembly: GCA_963934795.1. Lineage (GTDB taxonomy): Bacteria > Acidobacteriota > Vicinamibacteria > Vicinamibacterales > UBA8438 > UBA8438. The sequence goes on along the minus strand of CAWWAF010000062.1, from coordinate 2,743 downwards.
TATGTTCGGTTTCGCGCCCTGGTACTGCTCGTCGGTTTCGGGGGCGCGACGGCCAAGCAGGTTGTGCTGGATGTGCTCGACGACCCGAACGATCGGTTGCGTGCAGTGGCCTATGGATACTTCGCGCACGAGCCTGATCCGTCCATGGTGCCTCGCCTCCTGCAGGCGCTGGACACCGAAACGTCTGAATTTGTGCGGCCCGCGCTGATTCGGGCGGTTGCGGCACACGATGACAATGCGACCGTGCGAGAGCGTCTGATCGCGGACATCGATCGGGGCGAGGACTTCTTTCGGGGTGGCGTGATTGAGGCGCTCGCGGATCGAGGCGCGGAGTACGCGTTGGACCCGCTCATGCGTATCGTCGCCCAGCCTGGTCCACTCCAGGACGATGCACTGCTGGCCTTGACGCGCATTGGCGACCCGCGCGCGCTGGCCTCGATCGCAGCGCTGCAGGGACGAGACGCCGAGATGGAACCGATGGTCTCGGCCGCCGCCGCTATGCTTGGCTCTGATAGGGACGAGCATTTCCAGTACGTGTCCGAGTCATTACGGTTTGCTGCGGCTGGAGACAACGGGGACGTGGTGCGCTCCGCGGCGGCCGGTCTGGGTGCGCTCGCCGCGGGCGGTGATGCCGGCGCGGTGCAAGAGCTCTTCGACGTCGGGGTCGATGCCGACCCGGGGCCGCGGGATGCGATTGCCCTCGTGCTCGGGATGCTCGCCATGCGCGACTCAGCGGTGGTGCTGGAGCACCTCGAGACCCGCAGCGACCTGCCGGCAGCCGCGCTGGTGCTTCGTGACGGCTTTGACATGCTTGACGAGGACCTCGCGGAGGAGCGTTTCTTTATGACTGCGCGCACGGCGTTCTGGGCCGCGCCGGAGGGGTCCCGTTCACGTGCGGTGAGCGAGGAGTTGATCAAGGTGCTCGAGTTCTGATGGCAGACCCGTTGATGTCCGGTGACGAGGACACGGCCGTGGCCCCCGAATCGCGTGTGCCGACGGACTACAAATCAGCTGGCGTCGATATCGACGCGGGACACGAGGCCGTTCGGCGGATTCGCGCGCTGGCTCGTGGCACGTTCACCAGTGGGGTGCTCTCGGACATCGGGAGCTTTGGCGGGTTGTTCCGCCCTGATCTGACCGGCCTGGCCGAGCCGGTGTTGGTGTCGAGCGCGGACGGCGTCGGCACGAAGTTGAAAGTAGCTTTTCGCACCGGCCGCCATGATTCGGTCGGCGTTGATCTGGTGAACCACTGCGTCAACGACATTTTGGTACAAGGGGCGACACCCCTCTTTTTTCTCGACTATCTGGCCACCGGTGCCTTGTCGCCGGATGTGGCCGCCGAGATCGTGACCGGTCTGGCCGCCGGCTGTACCGAGAACGGCTGCGCCCTGCTCGGAGGCGAGACCGCCGAGATGCCTGGGTTCTATGCCACCGGCGAGTATGACCTGGCCGGCTTCGTGGTCGGTCTGGTGGACCGGGCACGGGTGATTGACGGGCGGCGCATCAAGGCTGGTGACTGTCTGATTGGTCTGCGGTCCAGTGGTCTCCACACCAACGGTTATTCGTTGGCCCGTCACGTCATCTTCGATCGTCTCGGGTTGGCCACCGATGCCACACCCGATGGGTTGGATGGGGCCGTGGGCGAGGTCCTGTTACGCCCGCATCGTTCCTATCTGCGGTCGTTGCGTGCGCTCTTGGCCGAGGCTGACACGCCGATCAAGGGGATGGCGCATATCACCGGCGGCGGCCTCACCGACAATCTGCCGCGCGTGCTGCCTGACGGGACGGCGGCGGAGATCGATCGCGCGAGTTGGACGCCCCCGCCCATCTTTGGCTTCCTGCAGCACCATGGTGCGGTGCCGGAGAGCGACGCATTTCGGGCCTTCAACATGGGGATCGGCATGGTGGTTGTCTGCGGAGCCGAGGCGGCCGACGTTGTGCTGCAACGACTCCACGAGGCCGGAGAGACCGACGCGGTGGTCATCGGCGCGGTGACGTCGGGAGACGGCGTGGTGACATACCGCTAGTTGCAGGGGGCGTGGCAGTGACCATGGTTGTCAACGAGAAGGACGTGACATACGACGATTCCGGTCGCCGGCTGGGCGTGCTGATCTCCGGTCGTGGCAGCAATCTGCAAGCGATCATCGATGCGGTGGCGGACAAGCGGCTCGACGCGACCATCGCGGTCGTGATCGCCAACAAGGCGGGAGCCCGTGGCTTGGACCGCGCGCGCGCGGCTGGGATCGAGACCGTCGTGTTGGAGCATGCCTCCTACGCGTCACGAGAAGCCTACGATGCGGCGCTTGTCGCCGAGCTTCGTCGCCGGGCCGTGTTGCTGGTCTGTCTGGCGGGATTCATGCGTCTGCTGAGTGAAACCTTCGTCCGCGCGTTCCCCAACCGTATCTTGAACGTGCATCCGTCCTTGCTGCCCGCGTTTCCCGGTCTGGACGGGCAGGGCCAGGCGTGGCGGCATGGCGCCAAGGTGGCGGGCGCGACCGTGCATATCGTGACGCCAGAACTCGACGCCGGGCCCATCATCGTTCAGGCTGTGGTGGCGGTGGAGGAGGGCGACACGGAGGAGAGCCTTGCCGCGAAGATCCTCGTCCAGGAACACCGCATCTACCCTGAGGCGATCGGGATGGTCTTGAACGGCGGTTGGCGCATCGACGGCCGCCGCTTTCTGCGACGCTGACCCGCTACCGGTGCAGCCTCGTCGGCGTGCAAGAGCGAGGCGGCGTGGGGC
>CAWWAF010000061.1:0-22987 GCA_963934795.1 uncultured bacterium | reverse complement strand
CGAGGCGAGTGGCGCCTATGGCCGCCAGCAAGGTCAGCGCGAGGGATCCGGCCAGCGGACAGTGCACGACTGACGAGAGCTTGTTCGTAATCAGCGCAACCCGTTCATCCTCAGTCGTGCCCTCGCCAACAGCCGCCAAGAAGCGGAACAGGCTCGACGCAAAGTCTTCGCTCGCGTCTACCGCCCCCGATCGTCCCGCGTCATCCCTGCTCACCACGCAGTCAATGCACGTCAATATTGGTCGGGAGTCCGAGGTCGCCGGCATGGAGTACCTCGAAGTCAATCGCTAGATGCTTCGTGACGCGGATGCCGGCCCCGACCGCACCCACCAGGGCAGAGCCGCCGTCGCCGCCGACGCCACCGACGGCGCCAAACACGCGCCCGCCGGTGTCAGGCACGGCCTGCGCGGTGGCAAGCCCGGCACACACACACAGCCCCCACAAGGCAACGGCGGCCGGAAACACGGGACGTCTTCTCATGAAGAGGCCTTTCAACCGCCCTAGCGGCCAGTGATATCCAGCGCGATCGGCTGACCGTAGCCGAGTTCGGCCACCCGGCCGAGCTGGGTTGCGGCGTCACCCACCACGACATAAATCATGTCGCTCTCATTCAGGTGCGTCTCAATGACCTCGCGGAAATCTGCGAGCGTCATCGCCAGCAATGTTTGCTGATCGCGTTCCAAGAAGTCGGCCGGAAGCCCGAAACGGCTCATGCGGCGTAGCAGGCCCAGCTTGGCGCCGAGCGACTCAAAAGCGCGGGTATTGCTCTTGATAATCTGGTTCTTCGTCACCTCCACGTCTTCCTCGGTGAAGGTGGCGGCATAGTCCCGGATCTGATCCCGCAAGAGCTCAAGTGATTCAAGGGTGACGTTGGCACGGACGCTGGTACGCGCCAACCAGGGGCCGACCTCGGCCGTGTCGACGAGACCTGAGGTCGCGCCGTAGGTGTAGCCCTTCTCGATCCGCAAGAGCTGGAACAGGCGCCCGCTCGAGTTACCGCCGAGACGCTCATTGGCGAAGTCGAGACGGGTATGGTCGGGGTCTGCGGCCGACAGCGCCAGTCGTCCCACCTGGAGCACCGACTGTTTCGCGCCCGGTACGTCGACGAAATAGACCGCCTGCCCGGGCGCTTCGAGCGGTTCAGGCTGGTCCCGGATGTCGATCGGGTGCGCCGGCCACCGTTCGCGCAAACTCGCGAGTGCGGCCTGAACCTGCGCCTGAGACACGGCCCCGACCACGTGCAAGCTGGCCCGACTCGGCGAGACATAGTCCGCGGCGTAGCGCTTCAGGTCGTCCAACTCGATGCCGGCGACTGTCTCTGGCGTGCCAGACGGTGGGTTCGCAAACGCGTGGTTCTCACCGTAGAGCACGCGACTGAAGACGTTATTGGCAATCGTGGTTGGACGGGCGGCCTGGTCCTGGAGTCTTGTGGCCAGTTCGCACTCCAGTCGCGCGAACTCCGTCTCGTCCCAGCGCGGCTCGAGCAGCAGTTCCTCGACGAGCGCCATGGTCGGCTCAAAGTTGCGGGCCAAGGCGCTGCCAGAAAGGCGGATCGCCTCACGTCCGCCGGTGATGGTGATGCGCGCGCCAAGCAGGTCGATCGCTTCTTCCAGTTCCGCCGGGGTCTTCTGGGCGGTGCCCTCCATCATCAGCGACGCCAGCAGACCCGCGACCCCGGTCTTGCCGGGCGGGTCGAGGAGCTGTCCCCCCGGCAGCGTCAGGTCGAACGCGACCAGCGCTTCCTCGTCGGTCTCGATGCCGTAGACGTTCAGCCCGTTCGCCTCGGTCGTCTGCCAGACGCGGGGGGCGGACATCAAGGGGGCCTCGCCCAGTGGCGGCTCAGACCGATCGGCCTCGGTTGTCGTGCGGTAGTAGTTGGCCTCCACGCCCTGCGAGACTGCGGCTTCTGCCCCCTGGACGACTTCCTCCTCGACGACCAGGGCCGGTTCGGCGCCGTCGACGGCAAGGTCTGGCTCACCCCGCGGCACGAAACTGGTGGTTACCGAGGCCTGGCCCTTCACGTAGCGGTCGTACGCCTCCATCACGTCGTCCGCCGTGACCGCCAACGTGCGCTCGGCGATGGTGGTGATGTAACCAGCGTCACCGGCGAACTCGTTGAGTTCTGCGAGGAGCAGCGCCTTGTCGAGCACGCTCCCCATGCCGTCGTGCAGGGCCCGTTCGGCTCGCACCTTCGCGCGCTCGAGTGCGACCGGATGCACGCCCTCCTGCTCGAAGCGCGCCAGGCCTTCGTCGACCGCGGCCCGTACGTCGTCCAAGTCGGTGCCCGCGTTCGCGCGGATCCGAAACACCAGCTCTCCTGCGATTTCGGCCGCCTGGTGACGTACCGCCACCATCGGCGCGAGTTGTCGTTCCTCGACGACGACCTCGTAGAGCGGCGCCTGTTTGCCGTCGGCCAGCAGCTCCGCCAGGATGTCGAGCGCGTATTGATCCTCGTCATGCTGCTCGACGGTGGGAAAGACGACCTGCAACTCAGGAAGGGTCGCGAAATTGTCTTCGTACATCAGCGAGCGGGAGACGTCGAGAAAGACGGGCCGCGGATACGGCGCTTTGACCTCCGGACCGCGGCGGATCTCGCCGAACCAGTACTGGACCCGGGCCTTCGTCGCCTCGATGTCGATGTCGCCGGCGATGACCAGCGTGGCGTTGTTGGCGCCATAGAAACGGTTGTAGAACGACTCGACGTCTTGGAGCCTCGCGTTTTGGAGGTCGTCCAGAGCGCCGAGGACGGTCGAGTGGTAGGGGTGGTCTTCTGGATACAACGCCGCCCGCTGCACCATCTGGGTATGCCCGTAGGCCGCATTGTCCACCCGCTGGCGTTTCTCGTTCTTGACGACCTGCTTCTCCCTCTCAAGCGCCGCGTCGGTGACCGTGTTGATCATGTAACCGAGGCGGTCGGAGTCGATCCAGAGAATTTTCTCGAAGGCGTCCTTCGGCACGACCTCGAAGTAGACGGTCATGTCTGAGCTCGTGCCACCGTTGCGCGTGCCACCCAGTTCAGGGATGAGCTTGCGGTTCGCGCCGACCGGCACATTCTCTGAGTCATTGAATGACACGTGCTCGAAGAAGTGGGCAAACCCGGTGCGGCCCGGGCGCTCGCGACTGGACCCAACGTGCATGATGGTCGCCACGGCCACGATCGGGTCAGAGTGATCCGCGTGGAGCACGACGTCGAGGCCATTCTCGAGGGTGAACTGCTCAAACGGGATCGAGAAGTCGGTCGTCGACCGAGGGATGATCGGTGTCTGCTCGGCGCCACAGGCCGTCACCAGCGCACAGGTGATCCATACTCCAGTCAACCGACGGGCGACGCTCACACTCATCACGATTACATCCTCCGGGCGCGGCGCTGGCAAGACGCGGTCGGCCCGCAGCCACGAGCGTATCCGCCTAGACAGGACGTCGCAAGATATGGAGCTTCGCTTCTTGGACTATCCTTCGGAGAGATGCCTGTGATCCCCAACCGTTTTGTATGGCTGGCCACGCTCACACTGCTGGCCGGGTGCGCCGGACCGATGCCCGCGGTGGACGTGCTGCGAGCGCCGGAGGGAGGCTCCCTTCCACAAGTGGTGATTGACGACGCCGAGACGTTGCATCTCATCTACTACACCGGCTCGATGACCAGCGGCGACCTCTGGCATGTCTCGCGGCCGGCGGAGGCGACCGAGTGGTCAACGCCCCAGCCAGTCAACAGTGATCCACATTCCGTCAGTGGGCTGGGCCCCATCGATGGCGGGCAGATCGCCATTGGTCCCGACGGATTGCTGCATGTCGGGTGGTTCCACAAGGACCCCACTCGTTTCCACTACACGCGGTCCGACCACACCGGCACATTCACCCCACAGCAGACCTTGTCGATGAAGGACGAGGGTGGGGTGGAGTCGGCACCCACACTGACCGTCGACGATGCCGGGAACGTCTACGCGTTCTGGCATGCCGACCCGGTGGAGGACGCGCAACGCCGGGTGTACATGGCGGTGTCGCGTGAGAACGGTGCGCTGTTCGACCTGCCTCGAGCCATCAGCCCCGCCGCCGAGGGTGCGTGTGGGTGCTGTGGCCTGCGGGCGATCACCGACGCGGGGGTCGTCCACGTGTCCTACCGCGGAGCCGGCGAGAACGTGCGTCGCGGAACGCGGCTCCTGACCAGCGACGACCAGGGCCGCACATTTACCGACCAGCTGATCCAGCCATGGGAGCTCAACGCGTGCCCCATCACCACCACCACGCTCGCCGCGGGTCCGGACGGCCCATTGGTCGCCTGGGAGACCGATGGTCAAGTCTATTTCTCCGATGTTGATCGCCTCGACGAAGCGGTGTCACCCCCTGGCGAGGCGGAATTTCGCCGCAAGAACGCCACCGTGGCAGCTAATGACCGGGGCGATATCTTGCTGGCCTGGGGCGACGGCCCAGGCTGGCAGTCCGGGGGCACCCTCCACTGGCAACTGTTCGACCGCGCGGGGAGTCCCCGGGGAGACGAAGGGGTTGGCTCGAGTCCGATCCCGGCCCGGAGCGTCCCAACCATCGCGGTTCGGACGGACGGCTCGTTTGTGGTGGTCTTCTAGTTTCTTGTGACCGCGCGCGCCACGTCAGACCTGTCTCGTATCGTCGAGACACGGGCCCTCGACGCCGAGGCCATCGCCGCGCTGCATCACCAGATTCACGGCCAACTCCTGGCTACCTCGCCTAATCTAGGCACGGCCAATTTCACGACCATCCGGTCCGCGGATGTCCGCGGTCTCTTCGACCAGTACGACCGCCTCTTCTTCGATGGCGCGATTGGGGCGAACCTCGACGAGGCCGCGCTGAACTTCCGGGTGTCGAAGCGCATGACCAGCGCAGGCGGCAAGACGGTCCGGTTCGCGACACGAGGTCGCCCGGATCACACCCGCTACGAGATCAGCGTGTCGGCGACACTCCTTTTTCAGTGCTTCAACGGTGACGACCATCGGCCGATCTTCGTGTCAGGCGTCAGCTGCTGCAACCGGCTGGAGGCGCTCCAGCGCATCGTGGAGCATGAACTGGTCCATGTGATCGAGGGCATGCTGTGGGAGCGCTCGAACTGCTCGGCGACCCGGTTCCAGTCAATCGCGTCACGGTTCTTTAGTCATCGCGGGAATACCCACGCCCTGATCACCCCTCGCGAACATGCGGCGGTCAGGTTCGGCATCCAACCGGGCGTCCGAGTCAGATTCGTCCTGGACGGCGTTCGCCGCATCGGATTCGTCAATCGGGTTACGCGTCGGGCCAGCGTGCTGGTGGCCGACGCCCGCGGCAACCTGTTTTCAGATGGTCAGCGCTATGCCACCTACTATGTGCCGGTGGAGCAGCTGGAGACCATCGAAACAGACCAGCCTGAGCGTTGAGACGGAGAGTTTGGGGTAGGCTTGGAGGTCATTCGACACAAGGAGGTGTTCTGTGCAATCGAGTCTAACGCGTCGACGGGTGGGGTTCTTCGCGCTCGCACTGGTAGTGGCGCTGGTCGTCGGCACAACCACGTTCCAGAGCTTCCCGGCCGCGGCTGCGGCCGAAGCGGAGCTGGCGCGAGACCTCGAGACCACGTCGCCCGAGGCTGTCGGTATCTCGTCCGAACGACTTCGCAGGCTGGACGACGGTATGCAGGCCATGGTCGACGACGGGAAGCTGGCCGGAGTCGTCACGATGCTGGCGCGGCACGGCAAGGTCGTGCATACCGACGTCGCGGGTGCCCTTGACGTCGGCCAGGGAAATGCCGCCGAACTGGATTCCATCTTCCGCATCTTCTCGATGACCAAACCGGTGGTCGGGGTGGCGATGATGATGCTGCACGAGGAGGGCAAGTGGCAGCTCAATGATCCGGTGGCGAAGTACATACCGGGCTTTGCCGACCTCAAGGTCTACACCGGGGAGAACGCCGACGGGACGATGCAGGTCGAGGACATCGAGCGTGGCAAGCGCATCACCGTCCGCGATCTCATGAAACACACCGCCGGGTTGGGCTACGTGCTGAACCCGCGGCACCCCGTGACCAAGGCGTTTCAGGCCAACCGGGTGCTCGATGCGGACGCCTCACTCCAGACGATGATCGACAAGATGGTCCAGGTGCCGTTGATTGCGCAGCCGCAGACGATGTGGGCCTACAGCTCCGGGGTGGACGTACAGGGCTACCTGGTTGAGCAGATCTCCGGTCAGCCACTTGCGGAGTTCCTGCAGGAGCGCATTTTCGAGCCGCTGGGTATGGTCGACACCGGATTCTACGTGCCGCCAGACAAGGCGCATCGCGTAGCCGCGCTGCACTCGCCAAACGCGGACGGCCAGCTCGCGTCCGCCTCGACAGGTCGAGGGGCATTGCGGACGACACCACCGGCCGGGCCATCGGGCGGCGGTGGACTGTATGGGACGGCCCCCGACTACATCCGGTTCGCGCAGATGCTGCTGAATGACGGCGAGCTGAACGGCGTGCGACTGCTGTCACCCCGCACGGTCGAGATGATGCGGTCGAATCACCTGACCGACGGCGAGCAGGCCACCTACCGCCGGCCGGGTCAGGGCTGGGGGCTCAACTTCTCGGTGGTGACCGACGCCGCGGCGTCCGGCGAATCGTGGTCTGCCGGCTCCTACTATTGGGTCGGCATTGCTGGCACCTGGTTCTGGGTCGACCCCGAGAAGGATCTGATCTTCGTCGGCATGATCCAGCACAGCGGTCGGGCCATCAACGAGGTGCAGCAGCTGTCACGCAGCCTGGTGTATCAGGCGATCGTCGGCGACTGACGTCGGTGTTCTTGCGGTGCAATGTGGCGGGCCGGGTTCCAGAGTGAACCCGGCCCGTTTTCTGTACGGGGCTCCGAAGCAGCTCGACACGTCCACCGGAGAGGGTGTCGCCGCTGCACCTTTTGCCGACCGGTGAGATGGCAGAAACCGAGACCCTCAACCGTGGCGACCAGCGCTCGACCTCATACCGCCGCGTGTCCGGCGCTGGCACGACCTCTGCACAGGGATGTCATTGCTCACATGGAGGAGAGACGCGATGACATCGAGACAACCAGACCTCACTGCCACCCGCCGCTACGCTCGACTGGTCCGCACGACCCTGCGGGTCCACGACGACGTCCTGGAAGCAGCCCGCTACATCGCGACCGACGAGGGTGTCGGCGTAGGTGACGTCATGTCGCGGCTGGCACGACGCGGTCTCGAACCGCGTTTCGATGCGCTAGCCATGATGAACCGCGCGTTGGATGACTAGCACACGCACGCGATCCACCGGGGTGGCCGGACCAACCGCTACGGTCTCCAGAGCCGGTCCCACCAGTTAGCCTCTACGGCCGCCGCGGGCACCGAATCGAGTCCCATCTTCGTGCGGATGGTCTCGAGGTCCCAGCCGGTGAGCGACGCCAGAGTCTGCGCCTCGCGCTCTTGGCGAACCGCCAAGGTCTGGCGATACTGCATCGCCTCCTCACAGCTCCCGGCACCCTGCCACGGCTGACGCAATACGTATCGACCCTGGACATTGCTCCGGTCCGCAGTTTCCTGAAAGCGCAGATCGTCCGGGAAGTGCGTCGCGTCATACCGCACATGCAGACGCGTCACGAAAACGTCTTGCGCCGCACCGCGCCGGTTGGGTGGTGGGGCATCGTCTAGCCAGAAGACCCCAAGATCCTGCAGTTCCGTGCGGCTCAGCGGGTCAGCGGCGCACGGGTCGCACCAAGACATGTCCCACGCATACTCGAGGAATACGCCACGCCGCTGCGCCTCGTCGACCTGCCGGCTGAACATCGCCTGATAGAACGCCGCAAACTCGTCCGGCTTCTTCAGGTAGACCGGGAGTTCCATGTCCGTCGGGACGGCCACGGTTCGATAGTTGCGCGTCTCGACCCTCCCGGTCCGCGTCAGTGCGAAGACGAACAGATCTTGTGGTCCGTCTGCATTCAGGGTGCCGAGCCGGATCGGCAGCATGAACTTCGGTGACTCGTACGCGATCTGCAGCGGGCGCAGGTAGGTGTAGCCGAGCACCTCCGTCGCGCCGGCCGGTATCTGATAGCCCTCCTCGTGGAGCCAGGTCTGGAGCCCCCCGCTCTGCTCGGCCGAGAGGATAACGATGTCGTACTCGCCCACCGCATAGGTCGCCTCAATGGTGACACCCAGTGACTCGAGACGGTCCTGTGCGACGGGCCGGGTCGGCCGCTGCACGGCTGTCGCGCGGGTCATTTCCATCACCACCGGATAGCAGGGATCGGGGTCGTGGTACTCCACCAACCGGGGCGCGGTGTAGGCGTCAAGGTGGTCGAGCACCGCCTGCTCCCCAACGTGTATCTGGTCGCGGGTGAGCGTCGTGGGCACGGGTATGACCATCGCGAACTCCTGAGGGTCTCCATGGAAATCGTTGGACATGGTTACCACGGTGCGGTCGCCATCCCGCACGAGGACGACCTTAGACGCGCGGTTGAACAGTGTCGTATCCGCCTTTGAGACGTAGAAACCACAAAACGCAAGTGCGGCGGGGGTCACTCCAATCCAAGCGACCAACGTAAGCAATCCGATCCGAACGATCCTGGTAGCGCGAGTGAGCGTCATGACGTGTCCTTTCTGTGTACGCGGGGAGATGCCGAGAGACCAGTCGTCCACAGCGACGGGTGTCGGACACCCGGCATCGTGACGAGACCGCGATGGGGAGATGCCGAGAGACCGGAGTGGCGGGGCGGCGGCGGCGACGCGAGACGACCAGTTGAACCGTGGGCCCGGGAAGATCCGATTGATGGCGAGGGTCATCGGGGCCGCGGCGGCGAGCGACCACAGCAGGCCGTTGGGCCGATGGAGACCGAACTCCACGAACGCGCCGCCACTGGCGACCAGCACCGCGAAGCAGATGCGGCCACGCCGCGAGTCAGGCGTCGTCTTCGGGTCCGAGATCATGAGGAAGGCAAACAGCAACAGCGCCCCACTTTGCGGGTGCAACAACGGGATCGTCAGCGGGTCTCCGAGCCACACGGCGCGGCCCACGACCAGCAGGCCATACGACGCGAGGAACGCGTACGTCACGTCGCCGCGCTCGGCGCGGTGCACGACGAGTCCGCCAAGCCCAGCCATCAGGCCTACTCCAAATGCCACGCTGCCCCACTGGCCCGGCGAGACCCAGACATGTCCGCTCACGAGCAGCATGACCACCAGACCCAGATTCGTCGGGTTGAACAGATGTCGGCCATCAACGCGGCACAGGAACTTGCTGGCAATCGTGACCACGGCGGCGATCACGACCAAGCCAGGGTGGTCAGTCCGTGGCAGCAGACAGAGCGAAAGCCCTGAAATCAGGGCACTGAGGGGATCGAACCGTGGCAAGGCCCAGAGACGGGAGCACGCGTACTGGGTGGCGAGGCAGACGCCAAGCGTCAGCCCGATTCGGCCGGGAGACACGTCGAAGTCGAGCCACCAGACCCCGTACACCAGTAGGGCGAAGAGCACGCCGATCTGATAAAGTCGCGGGGCTTGGCGCGGCGTCGGTCCTAACGAAGGGGGTCGAGTGCGGGTCATGTCTTGCCTTCCTCACTCTGAGAACGCACCGTCGCCACGTTCTTGCACGCTGAGTCGACTTTTTTTAAGGAATCACCGCGATGCCACCCTCCTTCACCCGGTTTTCCGCCACCGTTCAGCCCGAAGGCGCGTTCGCGGTGCTCGCGGTCGCGCGGCGCCTGCAAGCAGCCGGAAAAGATGTCATCGAACTGGAGATCGGCGACAGCCCGTTTCCCTCCCCAGAGGCCGCGATCGAGGCTGGAATCGAAGCGATCCGGGCCGGCCGCACCACATATGGGCCATCGGTTGGGCTTCCGGAGTTTCGTGCGGCGGCAGCCGCCTACGTCAACGAGGAACACGGGCTGGCGGTGTCGGCCGACAACGTCGTGGCGGGACCGGGTGCCAAGACCTTCGAGCAGCTCTTTTGCGAAGCGTTCTTGGAGCCTGGTGATGGGGTGCTGGTGTTCAGTCCCCATTTCCCCACGTATCCGGCGAATATCGCCCGGCGCGGAGCTCGGATGGTGCTCTCGAGCCTGCGGGCATCACGAGCCTTCCGGCCAGATCTCGATGATGTTCGGCGTTTTCTCGACGAGGACGCGAGCCCCAAAGCCATCTTTCTGAACAGTCCGCACAACCCAACCGGGGGTGTGACCACCGAGGAGGACCTCCGGGGACTCGCCGAACTCATTCGGGGCCGCGATATCGCTGTCTTCAGCGACGAACCATACGACTGCATGGTCTGGGACGGACGGCACCATTCCCTCGTGGCGCAACCGGGCATGCTCGATCAGGTTGTCGCCGCCTACACCTTCAGCAAATCGTTCAGCATGAGCGGTTGGCGCCTCGGATACGCCGTGTCGAACCCGGACACCGTGAGGGTCTTTGACCTGCTGACCAATACGGCGCTGTCGTGCGTGCCACCGTTCACACAGCTAGCCGGGGCCGCCGCGCTTCAGCGTGGCCGGACCGAACGCGACAGCCGGATGCGGGAGTTCCATCGCAAGGTCATGTTGCTGGTCGCCGGGCTGAACGACGTGGAGGGCGTCAGCTGTGTGACCCCTGGGGGGACGTTCTACGTCTTTCCGTCTGTGGCAGCTATCTGCAACCGCGAGGGAATTACGTCGCACGGGCTCGCGCTGTATCTGTTGGAGGGCGCGGATGACAAGCTCGGCGTCGCCTGCCTGGGCGGCGAGTGTTTTGGTGCCGCGGGGAGCGGCTTTCTCCGACTGAGTTGTGCGCAGCCGGATGACCGACTAGTGGCGGCGGTCTCGTTCCTGGCCGATGCGGTGACCAGGCGGGACCGAATCGCGTCCTACCTCGACACGCACCCGGACTTCCGCCTGGACACCCCGTACGACGTCGGCTAGCGAACGTTACTTCTTGAACATGTCGCCGAGCCCGCCAAGGCTGCCGGCCACATCTGCCAGTCCTCCCGCGCCGCCGCCGTCGCCACCTGACAGGAGCTGGTCGAGCGGACCAGACAAAGCCGGCGCTTTCGACTTGAGGTGATTCAAGATCACGCTCACGGCCATCTACGCTTTGTCCGCCGGTAAGCCAACTTTCTGCGCCACGAGATTCACAATTTCATCCATCGCGTTACCTCCGAGCGAGATCATACCCGGTCAACATCCGCTACGCCTTCGCGTCCCAGCGCCTGCAACACACAATCGACGTTCGCCGCGACCTGTGCGGTGCCGGACAGGGTCAACGTGGCCCATCGTCGCGTCGGCCGCACGTGTTGCTCGAACATGGGCTGCACGTCGCGGGCAAACTGCGTCCGGATGTCATCCGGGCGACGACCTCGCTCGCGACGATCCCGAACCAATCGCCGCTCGACGGCCGTATGGTCGTCCACGTCCAGAAATACCGACGTATCGATGAGGGCCCGGATGTCTTCTCGACAGAGCAGCAGGACACCTTCCACGATGATCAATGGTCGGGGTACGAGGGTCGTCGTCTCTGGTTGGCGGGTATGGCTCGTGAAGTCGTAGACCGGTCGACCAATCTGGCATGCGCGGCTGAGTGACGTGAGGTGCGCGGCGAACAAGACCCAGTCGATGGCCTCCGGCGCGTCGAAGTTCTGCTGACTCCGGGTCTCCGGGCTGAGATGCGACAGGTTGCGATAGTAGGCGTCCAGCGGGAGGACCACCACCTCGTCGTCGGGGAGCGCGACACCCAGTGCCTCCGCGAGCGTCGTCTTCCCCGAACCTGACCCGCCAGCGATACCGAGGATGTAAGGCCGCGCGTGCACCATCACTTCGGCGGAAGGCTGTCGGTGAACGTAACGCACCGGTCGAGCCACGACATGAGAGCGGCGCGCGTCCGAACGCCATCGGCCGAGACATACACGTAGCCGGTCAGCGCACGCCCGGTGCGGTTCATTTCCCGAGCGTGCTTGCGTCGCAACGCCGTGTCGTAGGCATCTGGCCCGACCCGCACCATCAACTCGTCGGCATTGACGCCGACGCACATGTTCCCGTGGACCATGAACGCCAGGCCACCGAACATCTTCCGCTCGGACACGCCGCCTCGGTCCTCCAGCAGCCGACGGATACGCGTGGCGAGCTGCTCGTTGTAAGCCATGCCGTGGGTCAGGATACAGCGGCTACAACGAGATCGGTATCTGAGCGCTGCGTAAACAGAAACCGCGCCTCAACGTCTGTACAGGTCACGGGTACCGACAGCATCCCAACGTGCTCGGATGTCGGGTGCCGCGAGGAGAACACAATGCACAGGACACGATGGTATGGGATGGCGGCGGCAGTGCTCGGGGTCGTACTGGCGGCCGGTCCGGTCGCGGCCAGTCAAGCGTCGTCGCTGGATGCGGCGGAAGCGGGTGCATTCATGGGGACCTGGGTGCTGAGCATGGAGACCCCGCGGGGCACCAACGAACAGACCGTGATCATCGGAGACGAGGGCGGCAAAGTCGCGGCGCGGCTGGAGGGCGCTCGCGGCGGTTCAATCGATGTGACTGACGTGGCCAAAGACGCCGACTCTCTCGTGCTGAGTTTCAGTCGGAATATGCGAGGCAACGACGTTGACATCGTGCTGACGCTGAGTCTCGATGGCGACACCATGCACGCCAGCCAGGATGTGAACGACGGCATGTTCAGCATGACCGGATCAGGCACGAAACAATAGCCCCGGACGGGACACGACGCTACCTGGGTGCTAAATCGGCTCCAGCTGAGCCGCCTCCACCCAGCCGACCGTGCCGTCTTCGAGCACGATCTCTACCCAGTCGTCAGACCGACGGCCCATACGCACGGTGGCACCCTCGTGGACGGCAAAAATCCGGAGCGCGCTGTCTCCGGAGGGCGCGCTCTGCACATCGGCCTCGGTGGCCATGACCACCGCTTTCTGCGGTGCGCCGATGCCCAGTTCCCTGACCGCCAGGTTGATGCCGAACAGAAGCGCCACCCCGGCCGCGCCCGCGGCCCCGCGGCGCGCCCACGCGGCCATCGGCGTTCCAGGTCTCAGAATCCACACGATGCCGCCGCCCGCCACGACGAGATACGCCAGACCCACCAACCAGGCCAGCGCCGACCGCGGCACCAGGTCTACCCACCAGCGAACGGCCCGGAACAGCCAGAATTGGGGAAGTGGTGTGATCTCGTCGGCAGTCAGCTGGCGGGCCAGGGCCAGATTCGCCAACAGATCCTCATCGGCCGGCATCAACCGGCGTGCACGCTCGTAGTACAGAATCGCCGGCCCGATCTCACCGCGCTTGAAGTAGGTGTTCCCGAGGTTGTAGTACAGGTCCCCGCTCTCGAGTCCCGCCTCGAGAATACGAGCGTAGCTGGCGACCGCCCCGTCGAAGTCACCGTTCTGATACCGCTGGTTCCCCTCGTCGAAGAACGCCTCTTGGCCGGCGCACACGCCGGCCGTCAGCAGCCCCAGCCACAGGGTGGTCATCAGCGTGCGCAGTGGTCGTAGGGTCATGACAATGCCTGGTCGAGGTCGGTCATGGCTTGCCCGGCGCGAGTGAGCATCTCCTGCATGGCCACCGGATCGGGTTCGGTAGGGGCGAATCGTTGACGGTCGGAATCTTCGAGACAGGCCAGATACGGGGCGACCACATCGTCCGACACGCCGCGGGCGATCAGGTGCGAACGCATCTGGTCCCGCACCAAACCGGCTTCCGCGAGGTTCAGCTTGTCTCCGAGGAAGCCCTGCAATGCTCGCCCGACCTCGGCGTGGAACTCGCGGTGTGTGTCTGGCGAGCGCAGCGACTCGGCCTTGGCCAGACGTTGCTTGGCCAGGCGAGACGCGCGGCGACCTCGGGCGTAGGCGACGTCGCCGCGCAACCGGTCCTGATGGCGTTGCATCGCGACCGCGCCGGCGATGGCGAGCAGCGGCGCCAACAGCACCACCCAGAATCCGACACTGCGGAACAGCGAAGCCCCGATCGGGCGAAACGTCGACATGGCAATGCGGATGAACCGGATATCCTGCTGCGCGGCGATACCGGTGCGTCGGCGCCCACCCACGCCGGCCGCGGCGTCGATCGCGTCACCGGCGATGCGTAAGGTAATGGGTGCCGATGTCGCCACCGCGTACGCATCGGTGTCGCTGTTGAAATAGGCCAGCTCCACGGGCGGAAGCGCGACGTCGCCCGGCGCGCGCGGGACCACCACATATTCGAAGACCTTCCGCCCGCGTACGCCGTCGCCGAACGGTTCGACCTGTTCGGTGACATCCGGCGGATAGACCTCGAAGTCCGCGGGAAACCCCAGCTCCGGCGCGACCACCGTCCTGATGTTGCCGGTGCCGGTAACTTCCAGACGAAACGTGAGTGCGTCGTTGGTGTTGAGGTCAGTTCGGTCAAAGGAGGTGGCAACATCGAACTGCCCCACAAGACCGGTGAACGATGGAGGCTCCCCGGTTGGCAGCGCGCTGACGTCCAGCTCGACTGTGTCGGACGCGATGACGACCGGACGATTGCGACTCCGACCAAAGAACGGGTCGTCGAAGAACCCGCGCGAACGCCGCTGCACACGCACCTGGGCCTCGATCGTCAGCGGATCAAGGGTCTTGCGACCAGAACTGGTGGGAAAGAGGGCAACGCGGCGTATGACAGAACTGGCGTACTGCACGCCGTTCCGCACCACCTGCTCGACCCCCCCGACCGGGTCAGGCAGCTCCTCGGCCCAAAAGCCGGCGGTGCTCGGCTGCTCTGTCAAGTTGTAGCCGTCGACGTTGACCCGGGTGAAGATCCGATACTCAACCGTGACCGGCTCGTTGACGTAGACCGCCTCTTTGCTCGGTGTCGCGATGATGAACAGATCGTCTTGATCCACGCCGTCGGCGCCGCTCCCTCCACGACCGGTGGGGGCACTCGTGACCCGAATCCTGAGCGGATCGGTGGTCAACGTTTGCCCCGCCGCCCGCACCGTTATGGGGCCAATATCGAACTGGCCTTCCGCCGTAGCCTGAAACTGGTACTGGATCGTGAGCACCACCGAAGTACGCCCGCTCGCCAACTGCATCGACGTCGAGGTGCCAGACCCGAGGTACGCCGCAAACGCGGACAGGTCAGGCACTGCGGGGTCGCCGTCCAGCTGTTGGGTGCCAGCGACCTCCACGTTCAGCACGAACTGTTGATTGAGCCCCACCTCGTTCTGACTCAAGTAGGCTCGCGCCGTCTGAGCCAGACCGGACACCGGAACACAGAGCAGTCCGATCATCGCCGTCGCCAGTACCGACGCGAGGCGGCGTCCGAGGGTCACCACGGCCTCCGGGGCGGTCGCACCGGCATCGTCGACCGGCGCTGGCGTTGAATCTCGCCAGGGTCCTCATTGATCGCCTGCAGGAGTCGTTCGGCCTCGTCGCGGCTGAGCTCACCGGGCTGCGGTTGCGGCTCGCCACCCTCCTCGGGCTGGTCTGACTGGTCCTGCGGCTCGCCGTCGTCGGATGGCGAGTCGTCCTCAGGCTGGTCCTGCTCTCCGGGCTCGCTCTCTTCAGGTGGTTCGTTCTCCTGCCCGTCGCCCGGCTCCTGGTCGTCTTGGTTCTCGTTCTCTTCGTTCTGTGGCTGGTCTTCCTGATCTTGGTCTTCGTTTTGGTCCTGATTCTCGTCCTGCTCTTGTTCTTGTTCCTGTTGCTGCAGCTGTTCGAGCGTTACCTCAAGGTTGTGTTTGGCATCGGCGTCTGCGGGGTTTCGGCGCAACGCCTCCTTATAGGCATCAAGGGCCGGCTCCAGTTGCTGCTGGTTGTAGAGCGCGTTGCCAAGGTTGTACCAGGCCTGCGCATCCACAGCGGGATCGCCGCTTTCGGTCGCCTGTTGGTACGCCTCCATCGCCCGTTGAAACTCCTCGGTTCGGTACAGCGCGTTGCCGTCATTGAACGGCGCGACCGCCGAGTCTGGGGCCTGTCGCAGCGCTTCAAGATATTGCTCGTGCGCTTCGTCGAAACGACCTTCCTCGTACAGGCGATTACCGGACGAGACGGCCGCGCGCCCCGGCTGCGCCCACGCTGCACATGGCAGAGCGAAACCGATGAGCAACGCAACACAGACGCGCCGGCCGAGACGACTCACTTGAACCTCCCGGTCCACCCCACGTGGACCCGCCGTCGGTCAGACACCAGCACGTCACTGACAAGCAATACCAGCGCGAGACCGAGAAACAACTGGTACTGCTCGTCGAACAGCGTGACCTGTTCGCTCTCGAACTCCCGACCCTCGCCTCCCGCCAGTTCCTCCGACAACACCGCCAGTTCGGTGCCGCCTGGCGACGCGCGGTAGTAGGTCCCGCCGGTGCGTTCCGCCAGCGTCATCAGCGTGGCTTCGTCCAGCCGCGTGGTGACCACGGCGCCGTCGTCGTCCCGCTTGAAACCCTGGGCCTGGCCGGCCGCGTCGAAATCGGGAATGGGGACCCCATCCGTCGAACCGATCCCCACCGTATAAATGACGACACCCTCGTCGGTGGCGCGGGTGATGGCGTCGTCCACCTCTCCTTCATGATCTTCGCCATCCGTGATGACCACGAGCACACGGTGGCGCCGCTCGGTGGCGGCAAACGCGTCCAGGGCGACGGCGATCGCCTGCCCGAGGTTGGTGCCCTGGACCGACATCATGTCCGGTTCCATCGCATTCAGAAACAGACGAGCCGCCCCGTAGTCGAGCGTCAAGGGACTTTGCACGAACGCCTCACCGGCGAATGCCACAAGCCCCACCCGGTCTCCGTCGAGCTGGTCAATGAGGTCGGCGATCGCGAACTTGGCCTTCTCGAGTCGGTTCGGCGCCATGTCTTCGGCCACCATGGAGACCGAGAGGTCCAGCGCAATCAGCACGTCACGCCCTTCGCGTCGGACCGTCTCGACCCGACTCCCGAACTGCGGACGGGCCAGGGCGGTCACGAGCAGACCGACCGCGGCCACCACCAAGATGGTCTTGGCTAGCTGACCTCGCCGGCTCACGCTCGCGGTCAGCCGGTCCAGCAGATCGCGGTCGGCCAGCCGCTCCATATCCCGCTGCTTCCGCGCACGAGCCCACCAGACCAGCGCAACCAGCGCTGGCACCAGCAGATACGCGAACAACATCTCACTCGCAGCGAATCGAAACATGGTGGCTACGGAATCTTTCTCAACAGCGTACGGCCCAGCCCAATTTCCACCAACAACGCCCCGAGCCCGAACAGCAGTGGCACGTGAAAGAGCTCGCCGTAGCGAGTGAATTGCTCAACCTCGATCTCGGTTGTTTCCAACGCATCGATTTCTTCGTAAATCTGTTGCAGGCTCTCACGGTCTGTGGCGCGGAAGTAGCGGCCCCCGGTCAGCGACGCCGTTTCCTGCAACGTCGGTTCATCGATGTCGACCTCCATCTGCGCGTAGCGCCGCCCAAACAGGGGATCGTCGACCGGCACCCGGGCCACGCCCTGCGTGCCCGCCCCGATGGCGTAGATCCGCACATCGAGGGCCAGCGCGAGCTGCGCCGCCGTTACGGGGTCAATCTCGCCGCGATTGTTTCGGCCATCGGTCACGAGGATGATGACCTTGGAGTCTGCGTCAGAGCCCTGCAACCGCTTGACCGCCGTCGCCAACCCCATCCCGATGGCCGTACCGTCATCAATGATGCCGACCTCCAACTCTCCGAGCAGGGTCGTCACCACATCGTAGTCGAGCGTCAACGGGGCCTGTGTAAAGGCATCGCCCGCGAAGACCACGAGCCCGATGCGGTCGTTCCGCCGTCCGCTGACGAAGTCAGCCGCGACCTGTTTGGCAGCCTCGATTCGATTCGGCTGCAGGTCTTCCGCCAGCATCGAGCTCGACAGGTCGAGAGCCAGCACGATGTCGATCCCTTGCGTTGTGACGGTCTCGGCCGTGACCCCGGTCTGCGGTCTGGCAAACGCCACAATGAACGCCGTGAGCGCCACGACCCGGAGACCAAACAGCGCATGACGGAATCGTCCCCGACGCCGGCGATCAGCGCGCTTGATGGGGGCGACCGACGAATAACGTAGCGCCCCCACCTGTCGCCCTCGCGTGGCATACCAATAGACCAGGGCGGGCACGAGCGCCAACAGCAGCAAATACATCGGGTCGGCGAACCGGAGCAGCGTCGTCATGCCGCGTGGGCCTCCGATGCCTCAGCCGGGACGGGCTCAGTCGGCGTGGTCAGCTCGACGAGGTGCCGACTCAAGGGGATCAGGTCATGACAGGTTGCGGCCACCGGCCTGAATTTGGCGAACTTGACCAGGTCACATCGGTCAAGCACCTGGCGGAAGTCGGCCACGACGGCGCTACTGGCACCACGCTCGCGGAGACAACCCAGCACCTCGCCGGTGGTCATCTCCATCGCGTCGATGCCGAACCGGTCCTCCGCGTAGACGCGCACGATGTCCGACACCCGGATGTGGTACGTCTTGATTTCACCCAACTCGAGGAGCCCCGACGCTTCGAGGGCGGCCAGCGACTCAAGGGCCACTTCGTCCGCGGGTCGCAGCGGTGCAACCGGGGCAATCACCTCGGGCCGGGCGCGTCGGCGATACCGGCGGTACAGCCAATAGCCGGCGGCAGCCAGGGCCAGCAGCCCGAGCAACCAAGGAAGCAGCGTGAAGATACCGAAGGGGATTTCCAGTGGGGCCTTGATGTCGCGCAGCGCGCCCTCGTCGTCTCGCCCGACGCTGACGACCGCGACCGCTGCGCTCTCGGTCGCCAGCGTGACCCGCTCGCCAGTCGCGGCAACCACGTCGACCTCGAAGGAGGGCAGGGCGAGGTCACCAAGCTCGAACGCGGTCACCCTCAGCTCGACCTCCGTCTGGGTCATCTCCCCCGCGTCGTCCAGTACCGGCTCAACGTCGCGCTGATCCAGCAGTTCGAATGATCCAAGCGCCAGGCTCTCCGGCCATTCGACAGTGGCGTCCGCGGCGTGCCGCACGCGCACTCTGACGGTGACCGGGTCGCCCACGTTGATCGTGGTCGTGTCGATCGTGGTGGTGATGTCCGGCTCGCGTGGTTGTGCCGTCACGACAACCGGCAACGCCAGCGCCGTCGCGAGCACCATCGCCCGCATCCCCCCCGGTCGCATGCTCATCATCGAACGCGCTTGGCTCGCTGTCGAAAGAACCGCATGAGCCGATCCGCATACGGGTGGTCGGTCGTAATCTCGACGACGTCGACCCGAGTCTTGCGGAACTGCCGTTCGCGGGCGGTCAACTTCTCGGCGACGTCGGCGGCGAACGCGGCGCGGAAGGCCGGGTCGGAGACATCGACGGTCACGTGTTCTCCCGTTTCGGCATCCTCGAGCTCGAGATACCCGACAGGCGGGAGTTGGTGTTCCCGCGGGTCACTCATCCGGATCGCCACGGTGTCATGGCGACGACCAGCCACGGCCAATGCTTTCTCGTATCCGTCACCGAGAAAGTCGGAGACGACAAAGACGACGGCACGCCGTCGCACCACGCGGGCCAGATACTTCAACGCACCCGTGATGTCGGTGCCGCGCCCCTCCGGTTCGAAATAAAGCAACTCACGCAGCACCCGCAGCACGTGCCTGCGGCCCTTGCGGGGCGGCACAAACTTCTCGATGCGGTCGCTGAAGATGATGAGCCCCACCTTGTCGTTGTTCCTGGTGGCGGAGAACGCGAGCACGGCGCATATCTCGACCGCGACCTCTCCCTTCATGCGAGAGCGGGAACCAAAGTCACCAGAGGCGCTCACGTCGACCACCAACATCACGGTCAACTCACGCTCTTCGTCGAACACCTTGATGAAAGGCGCACCCGTCCGCGCCGTCACGTTCCAGTCGATGGCCCGAATGTCATCGCCATGCTGGTACTCGCGCACTTCAGCGAAGTTCATTCCGCGCCCCTTGAACACGGAGTGGTACTCGCCGGAGAACACGTCGTTCACCAGTCCACGGGTCGCAATCTCGACCCGCCGCACCTGCTTGAGAATCTCGCGCGGAATCATTACTTAGTCGGGGCGTTGCCCCGAACCCCACGCGTGAGCGATATTTGGCCCGGGCTCTGCGTCGAGCCTTTCGTAGGTCGTTCCTGTCATGGCACTTCGATGCTGTTCAGGACACGGTTCACGACGTCGTCGGCGGTCATTTCCTCCGCTTCCGCCTCGTAGGTCAGGAGCACCCGGTGGCGCAGCACGTCGAGGCCAATGGAACGGACGTCCTCCGGCGTGACATATCCGCGCCGCTTCAGGAACGCATGGGCCCGCGCCGCCTTGGCCAGACTGATGGTGGCGCGCGGCGACGCGCCGAAGGCGATCAAATCCGCCAGGTCGCCCAGATTGTGCGCTTTGGGCTCCCGTGTCGCGAACACGAGTTCGATGATGTATTGCTCGACCTGCGGATCCATGTAGATCATCTGGACCGCTTCGCGGGCTCGAAGAATTTCATCCGGTTCGACCACTGCGGTCACCGCCGGGCCAGGACCGGCCGCCATGCGCCGCATGATCTCCAGCTCTTCTGCCTTGTCTGGGTAACCGACCGCCAGTTTGAGCATGAACCGATCGATCTGCGCTTCCGGTAGCGGATAAGTTCCTTCCTGTTCGATCGGGTTCTGCGTCGCCAACACCAGAAAAGGCGAATCGAGCGGATAGGTCGTGTCGCTGATGGTCACCGTACGTTCCTGCATCGCCTCGAGCAACGCAGATTGCACCTTGGCCGGTGAGCGGTTGATCTCGTCGGCCAGGATGATGTTCGCGAAGATCGGTCCTTTGCGGGTCTTGAACTCCGAGTGCTGCGGGTCGTAAATCAGCGTCCCGATCAAGTCGGCCGGAAGCAAGTCAGGGGTGAACTGAATACGCCGAAACGTGGTGTTGACCGCGCTGGCCAGTGTGTGGACGGTCAATGTCTTGGCCAGACCGGGCACGCCCTCCATCAAGACGTGTCCGTCCGCAAGCAGACCGATCAGCAGGCGCTCGATCATGTAGTGCTGGCCGACAATGACCTTGCCCACCTCGTCGAGCAGCCGGCTGACAAAGGCGCTTTCAGTGTGGATGCGCTGCTGAATCGCTTCGATGTCGTGATGCATGGGCATGGTGTTGAGTATGTGTCCTTTCGCTCCGGGGCACTTGCGTCGACGAATCCGGTTGGCCGAGCCCTACATTTTACGGGCGTTGCAGTCGCTACCCCAAGAACCTCTGACGCTGATCCACCGAAAAAGGTTGGTCCACACGGGGCTGGGTCGTCCCACCGTGCTCGAATCCGCTCTTGGCCGTCGGTCCGGAAGCCGGTGTTAGAGTGTGGCCAACCACGCACTCCAAATAGAGGTCACCGATGCCACGCAACCCCTCTCGTGCCCTCTTCCTCGTCGCAGCAGTGATCGCGGTGTGGGCCAGCGGCCTGTGGGCGGGTCCTGTCGCGGCCACGCGTGCGGCCCCGGCAGGTCAACCGTCTGAGGCACTCCGCCAGGCCGTGCGGGACGTCACGCTGGACCGGGTACGTATCGAGGCACTCCGGGCCGCGGATCGGTATCTCGAGACCTGGAACACCCGGGACCCGATGGCGTGGGCCTCATCGCTGCATTTTCCTCACGTGCGACCTGGATTGGGGGCGTTCCGTCTGACCCAGACCCCGGAGGAGTACGCGCGAGGGGTTAACTTCGAACGGACCATCGCGAGCGGGTGGCACCGCTCGCAGTGGGACTCCTATGACGTCTTCCAGGCTGGGCCCGCGAAGGCACATGTGGCCGGGCTCTACTCACGTTACAACGTCGACGGCGAGCGGATTCGCCGCACGGTCATCACATATATCGTGACCAGGCAGGTCACTCGGAGCGGCGACCACTGGGGGATACAGGCGCGGTTTGCGGCAGGGGCCGCCGACCTCGACGAGACTGAGCACGCACGGGCCGGCGCCGCGGCTCTGGCCGCGGTGGATGCCTACTTCGAGGCCCTCAGCAACGCTACCGACCTCGCCGGATGGGCATCGACGCTGAACTACCCGCACGTGCGAATCGCCGACGGCCAGGTCGAGCAATGGGAGACCGCGGACGACTACATGAACGGGCTTCAAGGCGGGCGCCTGCGCACCTGGGCCGGCACCCGGCTCGACTGGGCCGAGCCGGTGCAAGTTGGCGGCGGAGGTGTCAATGTCGCCGTCCGCTACAGTAGGCTCAACCCGCTGGGCGACGCGCTCTCCAGTTATGAGGCGGTGTATCTGGTGACCAACCGCGACGGTCACGTGGGGATACAAGCCCGCTCCAGCTTCGCCCCCTAGGTCTCGGGGCGGGGCTTTGGCCTGGCGGGTGCGCCGACAGCGTCGCTGCCAGGCGGGTGTGATGCCCCTCGCTGCCACGGGGCTATCAATCTCATGTCACTGGGCCACGAACTACTCGACCGCGTGTTGACCAGGTTGGGGCTGTCCGCCCGGCCAACGGTCGATCGCGCCGGACTTGACCGACTCTACGCCGCCTGGTGCCTATGGGTCCCGTTCGACAACACGCGCAAGCTCCTCGCGCTCCGTTCAGGCGAGCCGACGCCGTTGCCGGGCATCGACCCGGAGGACTTTCTCGAGACATGGCTGGAACAGGGCACCGGGGGCACCTGCTGGCCGTCCTGCAATGCGCTGTATGCCGTGGCGGCGGCCTGTGGGTTCGACGCCACCCGGGCCACTGCCTCGATGGGTGACATGAGCCAGGCCAACCACGGCACCATCGTCGTGCATCTCGAAGGACGCGACTACCTCGTCGATTCGTCGATGCTGCTCAACCGCGCCGTGCCCTTCGCCCCGGGCGAACCTGCGATCGACGACGACCCGCTGAAACCGGTCGAGTACGAGACCGTCGATGGCGTCGTGCGGTTCTGGTTCGAATATCTGCAGATCCGGGGCTGGGGCTCGCTCCCCTGCCGGCTCCTGCGACGGGACGTCGCCGAGTCGGTCTTTCGGGAATCGTACGAACCGTCTCGAACCGTCGGGCCGTTCAACAACCTGCTCTTCGGCACCCGCAACTTCCCGGACCGGATCGTGACGCTGCATGGGCGGTGGGAGATGATCCGGTCGGTCGACGGCACCGTGACCACGACCGAGCATGACG
>CAWWAF010000060.1:0-23618 GCA_963934795.1 uncultured bacterium | reverse complement strand
TGCTCGATGCGCAGATGCCTGGACTGGACTTGGTCTACAACGACCGGAGCGGGTCAGGCTCGAGGGTCGGCAATCGGCTCGCGGGCGCCCACAGAGCAGCAGCCAAGCAGGCGCGAGTGACCCGCGAGCATGGGGTGCGTTTTCACATACGCGCGCGCCATCGTGGAAACGACCCGTGGCTCTTTCTTGACCTGCGCACGACGCGGCGTGCGGTCATGGATGAGGCCCGTGGCGCATCGCTTCTGAATCTGTTTGCCTACACCTGCGGAGTGGGTGTGGCTGCTGCCGTCGCCGGCGCGCGTCGTGTGGTCAACGTCGATTTCGCCGAGTCGAGTCTGACGATTGGCGTCGACAACGCCGTGTTGAACGGCGTACACGGGCGCACCACGGAACTCGTCAGCGACGTGTTTCCGGTGGTCCGTCAACTCGCCGGTCTGCGGCAGCCGTCGGTCGACCGCGGTCGTCGGCTGCCGCCGTTTCCGCGACTGAAAGCCGAAAGTTTTGATCTGGTGTGTCTGGACCCGCCACCGGTGGCTCGCAGCCCATTCGGCGTGGTGGACATCGTTCGAGACTACCAAGCGCTGCTGAAGCCGGCACTGCGCGTGGTGAGCGACCGCGGGGCGCTGTACTGCACGAACAACGTCGCCCAAGTGGACGAGGAGACCTGGCACGGCATTCTCCGCCAGTGCGCGGTCACCCACGGTCGCCCCATCAGGACGCTTGACGTCATCCGTCCCGGAGATGATTTCCCGAGCCTCGACGGTCGGCCGCCGCTCAAGGTGGCTCGGCTGACGTTCTAGGAGCGGACGTCAACCGAAGTGACTACGCTTCGGGATCGACCCAGGACCGGGATCGGTCGACGGCCTTGCGCCACCCGGAGACGCGCTCTGAACGGGCGCGTGGCGTCATGGCGGGGTAAAACTCCCGATCAAGGGCCCACTGCTCCGTGATCTCACGACGACTCTTCCAGAAGCCTGTGGCCAACCCCGCCAGATACGCGGCCCCCAGCGCGGTCGTCTCGTTGACCCTCGGCCGTGCCACCGTCTTGCCGAGGAGGTCGGCCTGAAACTGCATCAGGGCGTTGTTGACCACGGCGCCTCCATCGACCCGCAGTGCCCGCAGCTTGACACCGGCATCGCGCTCCATCGCCTCGACGACGTCCAAGGTCTGGAACGCCATGGATTCGACTGTCGCCCGGGCGATATGCGCGGCGGTCGTGCCACGCTCGATGCCGACGATGATGCCGCGGGCGTACGGATCCCAATGCGGCGCGCCCAAGCCGACAAGCGCAGGCACGAAGTAGATGCCACCAGCATCTGTGGCGCGGGCCGCGAGTCGCTCGACCTCGGCTGATGTGGCGATCAGACCGAGGCCATCGCGCAGCCACTGCACCGCGGCGCCCGCGACAAACACGGAACCTTCGAGGCAGTAGGTCGTACGGCCATTGATCCGCCACCCAATGGTCGTCAAGAGCCCGTTTTTCGAGGCGACCGCCTGCGAGCCGGTGTTCATGAGCATGAAACAGCCGGTGCCGTAGGTGTTCTTGACCATGCCCTTGCGAAAGCAGGCCTGCCCGAAGGTCGCGGCCTGTTGGTCGCCTGCAATGCCGGCCACCGGAATCGATGCGCCAAAGAGTTTGCGGTCGGTCTCACCAAAGACGCCGCTCGAGTCCCGGACGTCAGGGAGCATCTCGCGAGGCACGTCCAAAATCGAGAGCAACTCGTCGTCCCACTCCTGTCGATGGATATCGAAGAGCAGTGTGCGACTGGCGTTCGAGGGGTCGGTCGCGTGCACCCGCCCGCCCGTCAACCGCCAGAGCAGGAACGTATCGATGGTGCCGGCGAGAATCTCACCTCTCGCCGCGCGGCGGCGCAGTCCGCGGTGGCGGTCGAGCAGGTATTTGAGCTTGGTGCCAGAGAAATATGGATCGAGCACCAGACCGGTCTTCTCTCGGAACGTGGCTTCAAGGCCGTCGGCCTTGAGCCGATCGCAGATTGACGCCGAGATTCGGCTCTGCCAGACAATGGCATTGGCCACCGGGTGGCCGGTCGATTTCTCCCAGACCACGACCGTCTCTCGCTGGTTCGTGATGCCGATCGCCGCTACGTCGCGCGCCCGCTTGCCAGCCGATCGGAGGGCGGCCCTGGCCGTGGCCAACTGCGTCGTCCAGATCGCCTCTGGGTCGTGCTCCACATGCCCTGGCGAGGGGAAGAGCTGAGGGAATTCACGTTGCGCCGACGCCGCCGGCCGACTCGAGCGCCGGAAGACGATCGCACGGCTCGATGTGGTGCCCTGGTCTAGGGCCAGAACGACCTGCGTCATGTGACTCTCCTACCAGCCGCATTTACCAGCCGAGGGTCCGAAATGCGACAGCGCCGAGTACGCCGCCGGCCAGTGGCCCCACGACGGGGACCCACGCATAGCCCCAATCTGAGCCCCCCTTGCCCGGGATCGGCAGCAGCGCATGCGCGAGCCGTGGTCCGAGATCGCGAGCGGGGTTGATGGCATAGCCAGTGGGGCCGCCGAGAGAGAGGCCGATGGACCACACCAGCACGCCGACCAGCATCGGATTGATACCGGTGGCGAAGACACTCGATAGATCCACCGTGCCCGCGGTCATCTCGCCGGCGTTCGCGGCGATGGCGAGGACGCCGAAGACCAGAACCGCCGTCCCGACCATCTCGGTGACGAGGTTCGCACCGGGGGAGCGGATCTCGGGGCCGGTGGCAAACACGCCGAGCTTTGCCTCGGCGTCATCGGTCGCCGTCCAGTGGGGCCGGTAGCTGATCCATACGACAACCGCCCCCAGGAAGGCGCCGACCAGCTGCGCCAGGACGTAGGCCCCGACGTTGGCCCAGGGAAACTGTCCGATGGTAGCCAGCCCGATGGTCACCGCCGGATTGATGTGAGCGCCGCTGATCCGGCCCACGCTGTAGACCGCAATAGCCACGGCGAGCCCCCATCCCGCGGTGATGACAATCCAGCCCGATTGATTCCCCTTGGTCCTGGCTAGCACCACGTTGGCGACGACACCGTCACCCAGGACGACGAGAATACAGGTGCCGACCAGTTCCGCGACGAAAGCCTCCATCAGCATGGCACGTCAAATCAACGAGGAAACAGGTCCGGATTGTCCGTGAACACACCGGTGGCGCCGAGGTCGTCAACGATATGGCGTATGTAGGTCGTGGTGTCGGAGAAGCCGTCTGGCAGCCCGCTCGCCCTCACCGTATACGGATGGATCTCCAGGTCGAGCGCCCGCGCGGCGATGGCGCGCGCCGGCTCGTCCGCGATCAACTGCACGGCTGGACCGATGCCATCGGCATAGCTGGCCACGCCACGCAACCCCTCGTCCGTCAGCAATGTTGCCGCCTGCCCGCCACTGATGAGCTGGACCAGCTCGTACGTGTCACCGGTCAACGCATACATCCGCTTCAGGCTCTCCGGGCTGAACGACTGCACGTAGATGGGCGTCTCGGCCTGTGCGTCAGGTGTATCGAGCGCGTTGGCGGCCAGGACTCGGGCTAGCTCGACTTCCATCGTCAGGCCCAGCGCCTCGTACTCCTCTGGCGACTTCGTTTCCGGATACAGGCCAGCCTGCCCTTTCACGAGATCGATCGCTTCCTGGAACGTCGGCACCTGCGTGTCGGTGAACTCCGCGTCGAACCAGGAGCCAGCGTCCAGCGTCTTGATCTCGTCAAGCGTGAAATCCGACACGCGCCAGACCTGACGCTGGTTTCCGCGCCACTCCACTTCGGTGGAGCGGTCAGGAAAGACCTCTTCGACGTTGGTCGTGCGATCCAGCGTCGTGTCGTGCATGCAGATCAGGACGCCGTCTTGCGTCAACTGCAGGTCCTGCTCGACATAGTCCGCCCCCATGTCGATTGCTAGTGCATAGGCAGGCAACGTGTGCTCTGGGGCGTAGGCCGAGGCGCCGCGGTGCGCGATATTGACAGGCCGTGTGGTCACATTCGTCCTCGCCGTCGGTGCAGGCTCGGTGGGCGCGGTGGGCTCGCCCGAGGGGCCGACGCACGCGGCCGCGCAGAGCGCGACAACGCCCGTGGTGAACCGTCGTCCGCCGCTCGACAGAATCATGTGCTGAGAATGACCGGACAGACGGCCGAGGTCAAGAACGTCTCGGGTGTCGCGCTCGGTCGAGATGCATGATAGCCCGCGGGGGCTGGAGCGTTTGCATCCCGGCTCGGGTCGACTATGCTCTCCTCATCCGAAATACCACCGCAGCGGCGAGAATGCCTTGCCACGGTGACGTCGTCAGGAGACACCCTATGCAGCGCGACGGTGGACTCGATCGACGGACATTCCTGAGACACGCCGGACTGACCGCGGTCGTCGGAGCGGTGGGCCCGACGTTGCCGGCGGCGGCGTTGGCCACCAGGGGCGGTCAGCCCAGTGGCACCTACGACTTCGACACCATCTACAGCAGGGTTGGCACCGATTCGTCGAAGTGGGATGCCCAGATCGCGAAGTACGGTCGCGAACAGATCGACGTCGGCATGGGCACAGCCGATCAGGATTTCCGCATTGCGCCGGCGATCACGCGTGCGCTCCGCAACCGCGTCGCTCACGAGAACTTCGGCTATTTGACGAAACCGGAGTCCTATCTCGAATCGATCGTCGATTGGAACCGGCGTCGGTACGGGCTCGAGATCGCGCCGGAGACGATCCTGCATTCCGATGGCGTGCACCCGGCCATCATCAGCACCCTACGCGCGTTTTGTCCTCCCGGTAGCAAGATCCTCCTCCATACGCCCGGGTACAACGGCTTCTATACCGACATCGGCGTCGTGGGCGCCGTTGCCGAGGAATGCCCCCTCCGCCTCGTGAATGGCCAATACGCCATGGACTTCGAGGACTTGGAGCGTCGGATCGACCACGACACGCACGCCTTTGTGCTCTGCAACCCGCAGAATCCCACTGGCAATGTCTGGTCGCGCGCGGACCTGATGACGCTGGGCGAAATCTGCACTCGCCGGCGGGTCGTCGTGCTCGCTGACGAGATCCACTGCGACTTCGTGGGCAAAGAGCACAGCTACACGCCGTATGCCACGCTCGACAACGAGGCGATCGTCCGCAACAGCATCACCTTTAAGTCGGTGAGCAAGTCGTTCAACCTGTCGGCGCTGAAATGCGCCTATCTGTTCTCGACTAACCCGGACTACCTGGCCCGGATCGTCGGACCTGGACAGCACCGACAGGGTATGAACACCCTTGGCATCATCGCCGCAGAAACCGCGTACAACGAGTGTGAGGACTGGCTCGACCAGCTGGTGGAGTACATCGACGGGACTCAGGCGTTGGTCGAGTCCCTTGTCCGAACACAGGTGCCGAGCGTTCGCGTGGTCAAACCTGAAGGCACCTACCTGTCGTGGCTGGACGCGAGCGACGCCATCGATCGCATTGGGGCGGGGGACGATCCCAATGCCTCGGGTGCCGCCGACGCGGAGACACCAGAAGAGCGATTCCAGCGCTACCTGGTGGAGCATGCCCGCATTCACCTCATCCCGGGCTCGAGTTACGGCACCGACGGCGCCGGCCATATGCGGATGAATGTGGCAACCAGCCGACAACTCATCGAACGGGCCGTCAGCAATCTGGCGGACGCACTGGCGAGTGTGTAGCCGCCAGCTCGCTTGCCCGCCACGGGCCGGTGCCTTGCGAACCCAGTCCCTCTCCTGCGTCGGATTCGTTGGGGTGTTCGCGACAGCGTACCCTCAGCACGTCGGCCGGATGGTCGTTGCTATACCTGAGGACTTCAGGCGCATCGTCTTGGAGGTGTTGACGACGCCTGTCGTGGGGGCTCGTGGTCGCGTCCGTGTCGAGCAGGCGGTCGCGGCTGCCATGGGATACTGGAGCGTGTATTGGGCGCTGGGCCCCACGGCCTCACCGAGTCCCGCGGTGATGACGCCGTTGTCCGGACTCGCGGGGAAGGGTTGAAGGGTTTACGCGCAGCAGGGGAGGAGACGCAATGGTACGTTTCGATACCGCTCAGGGACACCGACTGATCTCACTGTTTACGCTCGGGTGCCTGGCGGTCTGGACTACCGCGTCGGCCCAACCTGATCCGCGTGACATCGTGGAGCGGATTGACCGCTTGATGCGCGGTGACTCGAGTCGCGGAGTCGCGACGATGCAGGTGGTGACCGAGCACTGGGAGCGCCAGATGACCATGGAAATGTGGTCGCTCGGGACCGACTATTCGCTGGTCAGACTACGAGCCCCGGCCAAGGACGCCGGCACGGCGACGCTGATGGCGGAAGACGACATCTGGAACTACCTTCCCAAGGTGGATCGCAGCATCAAGATCCCGTCATCGATGATGGGCGGGGCCTGGATGGGCTCGCACTTCACCAATGACGATCTCGTGCAGGACAGCCAATTGATCGACCTCTACGATGTGGAGGTGGCGTTCGATGGTGAGCGCGACGGGGAGTCGGTGTGGGAGCTTCGATTGAGCCCGAAGCCGGAAGCGGCGGTGGTGTGGGGCCATATCGAGTTTCTCGTGGGGCAGGACGATGACCTGCCTCGATGGGCCAGGTACTACAACGAGGACGGCGAGCTGGCCCGCACGATGGAATACAGCGAGGTCTCCGAGTTCAGCGGCCGATTGGTGCCGGCCGTCATGAATATGCAGCCGGCGGACAAACCTGGTGAGCGCACGACGATCCGCTACGAGGAACTTGAATTCGATATAGACGTCGAGCAGTCGTTCTTTTCCCTCCGCACGCTGCAGAGCGGCAGATGAGCGCTGGCAGGATGCGGAACGCGAGGGCGCGCGATAATGCGCGCCCCGCGGCGGCGAAGTGGGGCACTCGGGGTCCCCGCGGAGCCGTCGTGTGGGGTTCGGGGCTACGCCCCGTCAGACTGTTGAGCGGCAGATAGCGCTGGCAATGAGCGAAACGCCCTGGTCACGCATCGGTTGGCGCAATCTCTGGCGCAACCGTAAACGCACGGTGTTGACGGCGCTTGGACTCGCCGTCGGGTTCTTCGCGGTGGTATTCATCGTGGGCTGGACCCAGGGGCTCATGGTTGAGATGGTCGAGAGCGCGACCTCCCTGGTCAACGGCCAAATCGAGATTCATGACGCCGAGTACCGTCCGGACCGGAGCATCTACGACACCATCGGCGGGCGCAACGGCACTGATGTCGACGCGCTGCTGCGCGCCATCGACGCGGAGCCCACGGTGACCGCGGCGGCCCCGCGGGTGTACACCGGAGGGCTCATCAGTTCCGGACAAGCGACGTCGGCCGGCATGTTCATGGGCATCGACCCGGTCCGCGAGATGAGCTTGAGCCGCTTTCTCGATCCGTTGGTGGAAGGTCGCTTGCCTGAGTCGGGCCGCAACGAGGTGCTCGTCGGCGAGGAGATGGCGCGACAGCTTTCCGTTGGCATCGGCGACGAACTGGTGGTCGTGGCCTCCGGAGCGGACGGGTCGATGGCGAACGATCTTTTTACGCTGGTCGGCGTATTCCGCACCGGGTTGGTGGAGCTCGACGCCACGTTCGCGGTCATGGCCATAGCCGACCTCCAGACACTGGTGGTGCTGCCGCCAGAGCGGATTCATGAAATCGCGGTCGCGACGACCGACCCCTGGATTGCCGGCGCGACAGCGGAGCGTCTTGGCAGCGTTCTGCCACCCGCTGACCGCCCCATCGAGGTCGTCGGGTGGACCACGCTCAACCCCGCGATGGTGGAATATGTCGCCCTCGCGGAATCGATGAATTTCGTCATCATCATCGTCGTGTTCACCATTGCGATCTTCGGGGTCGCGAACACAATGGTGATGGCGACCTACGAGCGGCGGCGTGAGTTCGCGGTGATGTTGGCGCTTGGGGCTACACCTGGTTCGGTACGAGCCGTGGTGCTGTACGAGGCGGTGGCGCTTGGGGTATTCAGTCTCGTGCTGGGGGCCGTGATCACGTTTCCGCTGATGGTGTGGTTCCACAACGCACCGCCCGATATGAGTTGGGCGATCGCCGACGTGACGCTCATGGGTGCGTTGTTGTCTCCGAGTCTGCGCGTCGAGTACGACGTGCTGTTCTGGATTCAGGCCGCGGTCGCGCTGTTCGCCACGGCGCTGCTGGCGTCCCTCATTCCCGCGTGGCGGGCGGCCAGGGTCCCGCCGGCCGATACCCTCTCGGCGCTGTAGATGTCTCACACGCGCAGGCCCTCGATGCATCTCCGGCTCCTGCTCCTGCTGGCCATGCGGAACCTGAGCCGCCAGGCGAGACGGACCATGCTGACCGCCGCGGTCATGGTGCTCGGGGGAGCGTTGCTCATCTTCTCGTTCGCCTTGGGAGACGGCTCGCACGAGAATTGGATCGACTCGGGCATTCGCACGTCGTCGGGACATGTCACGGTTGAGCAGCCAGATTTTCGTGTCAGTCGCAAGCTTGCGGACCGCCTGACGGCCGCCCAGCGGGTCCAGGCCGAACAGGCGTTGGCCATGCCGGATATCGCGCCGCTCGTCGTGGCGGTGTCGTCGCGGCTGCGCATCGGTGGACTGGCCAGTTCGGCCGCCGGTGCTCGGCCGACGCAGATCCTGGCGGTGGACCCGGCCGCCGAAGCGCGATTTAGCACGCTTGATGACCAGGTAGTGGAGGGCCGGTATCTCGAACCTGATGACCGGCTCGCCGCGTTTGTCGGCGTCGGTCTCGCGTCCAGTCTCGAACTGCGTATCGGCTCTCGACTCGTCGTGCAGGCGCAAGACTCCGAGAACGAGATTGCCGCGCAGCTGCTTCGTGTGGTCGGGATCTTTCGCAACGGTGTGCCGGAAGTCGATCAAACCGTGGTTCATATTCCGCTCCAGATCGCGGGCGAATGGCTGGGGTCGGGCCAGGACGTGACGAACGTCGGCGTCGTGCTGCAGGACAGTGACGCCGTTGGCCCCGTCACCCGTTACCTGGAAACCACACTGGCCGAGCCGATCACCCGCGGCGAGGTGCGCGTGATGGGATGGCGAGAGGCGAATCCCGCCCTCGCCGCTGCCATTGCGATTGACGACTTCGGCAATTACCTGGTGTTCGGCATCCTGTTCCTGATCATCGCGTTTGGCATCGTCAACACCGTGCTGATGTCGGTACTGCACCGCCACCGCGAATTTGGGGTGCTGCAGGCGCTGGGGCTCACACCCGGACAGACCGGCGCGATCGTGCTGGTCGAAGGACTGACCCTGACTGCCGTCAGCGGATTCGTGGGTGTCAGCCTGGGGTTGGCGGCGACCTGGTATTTCCTGGGTGACGGCCTCGACATGTCCGCCTTGGTGGGAGAGGACATGACGTTCTCAGGCGTCGTCATTGATCCCGTCATCGTGCCGCTCTTCCGCGCAGTACGTATCGCGCAGGTCGTGACGTTTATAGTCGCGATTGGCGCCATCGCATCAATCTACCCGGCGCTTCGGGCGGCGCGGATCGACATCGCCGAAGCGATGAAGTTCGAGCGTTAGAGCGTCATGATCAGGCAGGGCGTCACCACATGACCGAGTCCAATCTACCCGCTGTCCGCACCGAGGGCGTCTGGAAGATCTTCCAGCAGGAGGCCGAGGAGGTGCAGGCAGTCCGCGACGTCAGTGTGACGATCGAGCGCGGAGAGTTTACGGCCCTGGCCGGTCCGTCCGGTTCAGGGAAGACGACGTTGCTTAATCTCATCGGTGGACTCACACTCCCGACGCGTGGACGGGTCTGGGTGGCGGGACAAGAGGTGAGCGAGATGTCGAACCAGGCGCTCGCTCAATTGCGCCTGGAGCAGGTTGGCTTCATCTTTCAAGCCTACAACCTGTTGCCGGTGCTGACCGCGATGGAGAACGCCGAGTTCCCGATGTTGCTGCAGGGTCTTGCGGCCGAGGAACGTGCCACGCGCGTCCGCGAACTGTTCGCGCGAACCGGCATGGCCGGGCTCGAAGACCGTCGCCCGGGCAAACTTTCCGGCGGCCAGCAGCAGCGCGTGGCGGTGGTCCGCGCGGTTGCGAGTCGGCCGGCGCTGGTGTTGGCTGATGAGCCCACCGCCAATCTTGACTCGGCCTCGAGCGAGGCGTTGCTCGATGTCATGGCCGAGCTCAACCGTGACCTCGGCGTGACGTTCGTCTTTGCTACGCACGATGCCCGGGTCATGGGGCGGGCCCGCAGGTTGGTGCAAATGGTCGATGGTCGCATCGACTCGGACGAGACCCGCGCGTGACCAGCCTGGCGCTAAGGAGGGGACTCGTCGGTGGCTGCCTCATCACGCTTGTCGCCGCCTCGGCATCGGCGCAGCCAGGTTGGTTGACGGGCTATCTCCAGACCGTGCCGCTGTTCAGCGGCTCGACCCCGCTCAGCGAGAGCAGCGCCACTGAGTTCAGTCGGTTTCGCCTGTCCACCAGGCCAGTGCTCGGACCGCTGGACTTCGAGGTGGCGTACGAGCACGCGTTGACGCTGCGGCAGCGCGGCGGGAGCGCCGGGTTCAGCCTCGGCGCGGTGCCCAGCGGCGGAGAGTGGCTCGATCTAGACTGGACGGTGGCCGAGGAGGAGCACGTCGGATGGCGCCACCGTTTCGATCGACTCAACGTAGGGTGG
Source organism: uncultured bacterium (assembly GCA_963934795.1). Classification (GTDB taxonomy): domain Bacteria; phylum Acidobacteriota; class Vicinamibacteria; order Vicinamibacterales; family UBA8438; genus UBA8438. Next base: position 13,049 of record CAWWAF010000060.1, on the reverse strand, counting down.
AGCCCAACGGCCACGCTGCAGGTGAGCGCCGGCCGCCAGGCGGTGTCCTGGGGCACCACGCTGTATCTCACTCCAGCGGATCCATTTCTTCCGTTCAGTCCGGCAGACCCGTTTCGTCAGTTTCGTGGTGGTGTGGACGCGGCGCGCGTGCGTATGTATCCAACGCCGCTGAGCCAGGTTGACCTCGTGGTGCGACCCAGCCGCACCGTGTCTGGCGATGAGGTCACTGCGCTGGGACGCGGTCTGGCCACCTGGCACAATTGGGAGCTGTCCGGTTGGGGAGGCTCGCTGTACGGCGATGCGACCGCCGCATTTGGCGCTGCCGGCGGCCTGGGATCCTGGGCCGTGCGAAGCGAGGGCACCCTGCGGCAAATCGATGGCGCGGTGGTGTTTCGGGGGGCCGTTGGGCTCGACCGCCTCCTCCAGATGGGCGGGCGCGATCTCTCCGTCGGAATCGAATATCAACGCGACAACCTGGCCGCGGCCAACCCCAGCGAGTATCTTCGGGTCGTGCTGTCGGAGCCGTTTCGTCGGGGCGAGTTTCAAGTGCTCGGTCGAGACGAAACAGTGGTGTTTGCGGCCTATCAATTGCATCCGCTCGTCGGGCTGAGCGGCTTGTGGTTGTGGAATCTGAACGATCGGAGTGCGTTACTTGCGCCGAGCCTGTCCTATTCGGCCGCCGACGAGGTGTCGGTGAGTGGGGGCGTGTATGTCGGAATTGGCGCGAGTACGGTGACGCCCGAGCGACCGCTGGCGTCTGAATATGGCCTCTCCGGCACCACCGGCTTCGCGTCGATTAGCTGGTTCTTTTAGCGTCGCGTTGCCGCGCGGGACCGCGGGGCTGCAGTGTAGGCTGAGGCTTCTTGCGAGGCACCAACAGGACGAGTCGAGACGATCGTCGCGAGAGAGAGTGCATGAAGATCGCCACCTGGAACGTCAACGGCCTGAGGGCCAGACTTGACTTCGTGTTGCACTGGCTACGGGCAAGGCAGCCCGATATCGTCGGGCTCCAGGAGCTCAAACTCACCGATGCGGACTTTCCCGCCGAGGCATTTCGGGAGGCCGGTTACCATGCCGAGTGGTACGGGCAGAAGAGCTGGAACGGCGTGGCCATCCTGTCGCGCGAGCCGGCGACCCTGGTTCGGCGAGGTCTTCCCGGCGAGGAGGCGCTTGGGTCCCGGTTGATCACCGCGACCGTTGGGGGGCTGTCTTTCACGACGGTCTATTGCCCCAACGGTAAGTCCACCGACCACGATGACTTTCCCCGCAAGTTGGCGTGGTTCGAGAGCCTGCATCGACTGCTCGAGGCGGAGCACGACTCGGGACAGTCCGTCGTGTTGTGTGGTGACTTCAACATCGTCCCTGCGCCGATCGACACCTGGGACGAGACGGCGATGGCCGGACGCATCTTTCACACCGATGCCGAACGTGCGCGCCTGCAGCGCCTACTCGGCTGGGGCTTCACAGACCTCTTTCGGCATCACCTGCCAGATGCCAAGCTCTTTTCCTGGTGGGACTACCGAGCCGGCGCCTTTCACCGCAACCACGGTCTCCGCATCGACCTGCTCTTAGGCACGGCCACGGTGGCCACGCGCGTGCGCCATGCCGAAGTGGACCGCGACTACCGGAAGAAACAGGACGGCTTGACGGCGTCGGATCACGCGCCGGTGATCGTGGAGCTTGACTAACCGGATCGCCTGAGAGCGGGGCCTATCGCGCGGGTAGCGCGAAGACAAAGATATTGTTTCCGCTACTCGGGCGTAGCTCTGGGGTCATGGCGTTCCAGCGCGAGGCATTGCCGCCCGTTCCCGTACCGGCGACGACGTATTGTTGGTCGTCGACTGCGTAGGTGACCGGGAAACCGCTCACCGGTGATCCGAGGTTGATCTCCCAGAGCACGTCGCCGGTCTCGTCATCGAGCGCGCGAAACCGACCGTTGATGTCGCCTACGAACACGAGGCCCCCGCCAGTGACTGCGAGCGACATCGTGGCCGCCCGTTGCTCGTAGGTCCACTGGGTAGCACCCGTCTCGGCAGAGATCGCCCACACGGCACCGAGGTCGTCGGTGCCGGGCGCCAACTCATTGCGCATCGCAAGGCTGTACAGGGACGTGCCGCCATCGTCCAACGCCGCCATCCGCGCGCATGCGTTTCGGAGGGGCATGTACATCGTGTTGGTACGCGGGCTATAGGCGCCCGCTTCCCAGTCTTTGCCGCCCATGGCGGTGGGGCAGGTGAATACCTCTTGACCAAACCCGCCGAAGACGACTTCCGCATTCTCCGACACGGCGCCGGTCGCGCCGTCGATATGCGTGATGACGTTCTGCGCGACGGTGGGCGTGGCCCAGAGAAATTCGCCGGTGGCGCGGTCCAGTGTGTAGACCACGCCCGTCTTGCCTGGGATGCCGGTCATCACGCGCCGGACCTCGCCAGGTCGGAGGCGGGGGTTGATCCAACTGACAGCGGCCGGGTCGGGGTTGACGGGGGTGTCGACCAGCAGACGTTCGAATGGGTGATCGAGGTCCCAGTGGTCGTTCAGATGTTGGTAATACCAGACGATCTCACCGGTGTCGGCGTCGAGGGCGAGCGTCGAGTTGTGGTACAGATGCGTGTTGTCCGCACCGCCCACCAAGAACTTCGGCGCCGGCGAGGTGACCGACGTGCCGATGTAGAGTAGGTTCAATTCCGCGTCATAACTCGGTGCCATCCACGTCCCCACGTGTCGGCGCTCCGCATCGGGTACGCCGCCCCAGGTCTCGTCGCCAGGCTCGCCCGGTCTCGGTATGGTGCGCCGGCGCCACAGCTCTGCTCCGGTCCTCGCGTCATGCGCCGTGATGACACAGGCGTCGGGTCCGGCGAGAGGCATGCAGCTGCGGCCAGAAATGACCTTGCCGTTCGCGATGATCGGTCCCGTGCTCTGATTGGCCGGATGCACCTTGTAGTCTAGGACCTCGGTTTCCCACACCAGGTCTCCGGTCTGTGCATCGAGCGCGAAGACGAACTCGTCGACACTGGTATCGATGATCAGGTTGTCGTAAATGGCGAGATTGCGGTTCGTCGTGCAGACGCCGGGAATCAAGCGCTCGCACACGTCGTCGGGCAGCGACCGTCGATACTCCCAGATGAGGTCGCCGCTGGCCGCGTCGATCGCCTGGATGACGTCGCTGGGGTTGGGCATGTACATGACACCGTCGTACACCAGCGGTGTGCCCTGCTGCCGGCCCCCAGCGCTGAGCGCACGGGACCAGACCAGACGCAGCTGGTTCACATTGCCGCGGTCAATCTGATCGAGCGGGCTGTAGCCCCATCCATCGAGGGTGCGGCGCCACATCGGCCAGTCATTGGGCGATGGGTCCAGGAGCATGGCGTCGGTCACCGGGACGAAGTCCTCTGTCGGCTGCGCGCGGACGACCGATGGAGCCGCGACGGACACCACGACGAGGAGCGCGGCGACGCCGCGTCGTGACAGGGCGGTCTCTCTTGGCATGGCGTGGTCCTGGCTGTGTCCCGCGGCGAATTGATTCAAGAACCCGGGACTCCGGGAGCCGTCAGCGTACCGCGGGCTCGCTGGAGGTTCAACCGATCAGCCCCGGAGAAGTCTTGCGTCGTCCCTGTGGACCATCGATAATCGGCGCACGGATCTATCTCGAGCCAGAAGCAGGGCTGTCCCGTCAGGCGGGGCGGCGACAGCTCAACATGTCAGGAAGACCAATGGCGAAACCTCTGGGGCGCATCGTCGCTCTGCTCGTGCTGATGGGAGGGCCGACGTCCGCCCAGGAATATGCCCCGGGCTACGTCGACCCGGTGCCGCTGCTGGCCGCGGTGGCGGCGGAGATCGGTGAAGCCAACCTCAGTTGCATCACCTACTCCGGCACCGGCTACAGTGGCGCGGTCGGTCAGACGTTCGAGAACGCCGTGAACATCGACTGGCCGCGCATCGACTCGATGGCCAACTACACGCGCACCATCAATTGGGACGCTGGCACCAGCAAGGAAACGTTCGACCGTGCGGCGGGTCTGAATCCAGCCTCATGGAAGTATGGGATGGGTTGGACCGGTGGAACGCCGACCCAGCAGGCTACCCGCCAGACACATATCGTCAATGGCGAGTTTGCCTGGCACATCGATGGCGATGGGCCGCCAGTGGCAGTGCCGCCGGCGCTGGCGGAGTTCTACCAACTGGAAATGTGGATGAACCCCCATGGGTTTCTCAAGGCCGCTCGCCTGCCCGGGGCGAACCCGGTGGCGCTGTGGCGGTGGGAGCAGATCGAGAAAGGCCGCGACGGCAACGTGGTCAGCCCCGAGAAGATGTATGTCGTCGCGATTACGATGCTCGGCAAGTACAGGGTCGACGCCACCATCAATCCCCAGAATCAGATACAGCGGATCAAGACAACGGTGAATATCCCGGCGTTGGGTGATTTCAATATCGAACACGAGTCGACGAATCAAGCCACCTTCGGCACTGTGAAGTGGCCCACGGCGTGGCATTCACACCAGGGCTGGGACGACAACTGGCAGTTCTATCGAAAGAGCACCGGTCACAACGCCTACGGCGGGTCATTTCCCGACGTGGAACCCAACGCGTGCGACGACGCCGTCCCGGTGCCGCCGTCGGTGTCGCAAACCACGTTTTCCGAGCAGGTCGCGGTCGAAGAGATGGCCGACGGCGTGTATCTGTTGGGTGGCGGTCCCGCGAACAGTTATATGGTCGAGTTCGATGATTTCGTGGCCGTGTTCGAGGCGCCTGGCAACGAGGCCCGCAGCCTGGCCGTCATCGAAGCCGTCGCGACGTTGGCTCCGGACAAGCCGATTCGGTGGCTGATCAGTTCTCACCCACACTTCGACCACATTGGCGGGCTGCGTACCTATTTGCACATCGGCTCGACCATCGTGACCCACCAGCAAAATCTCGAGTTCTTGAATAGCGACGTGCTGAGCTACGAGCCGAGGACCGTGGAGCCCGACATCGTGTCGAAGTGGCCGCCCACCGAACTGGCCGAGGGCTACAACTACGAGGCGATTCAGGAGAACTACGTCATCGCCGACGACTCCCGGATCCTACGCGTGTATTACGTGCAACCCCTCCAGCACGTGACCGGGATGCTGATGGCGTATCTGCCGGCGGAGGGCATTGTGTTCCAGGCAGATCTGTTTGACACCCACGAGCCGCCGCGTCGCGCGCAGTTGCCGGCGATGCGAAGCCTGTCGAACCAGGTGGAGCGGATGCAATTGCGGGTCGAGACGCTCGCACCCGTACACGGGAGCCCCGTGCCGTGGAGCACGTTCGTCACGGCCCTCCGTGGGTTGTCTGGCGCCAACTGACGCGGACGCTCGTCCCAGGATGAGACCGATGTCCCTCACACGTGTGCGACGCACAGGGGCGAATACGGGGCGACGGGACGCAGCGCAGAAAAACCGGCCTGGTAGTGCACTCACGAGGGGCATTCGGCACTATGATGGGCGTACGCTCTGGTCGGCTGCTCACGCGGCAGCACCGACCGGCCCAAGGCATCCGTCAGTGAGCGTCGAGAACGCCGCTGCGGATCCGGAAGAGTTGTGCCCGTTCTATGGATGTGGAGGCGCGGACGGTGATGAGACCTGGTTCGATGGTCCGGTGGCTGGTCGTCCTGGTTGGCGTGCTGACTGTCGTCGGTCGGCCGGACGCCGTCAGGGCGCAAGAGGCAGAGCCGGCAGTTGGGATGACGGCCGCGTCGACCCGCGAGGTGCTCGACGAGTACTGCGTGCGGTGTCACAACGATAGAACCCGCGTGGCGGGGCTGGCCCTGGACACGACTGACCTGAGCCACGTGAGCACCGAGGCCGAGACCTGGGAGCGGGTGATCGTCAAGCTGCGAGCCCAGACGATGCCGCCGGCTGGTGGCCCACGGCCAGACCAGGCCACGTATCGTGCGACCGCATCCTGGCTCGAGACCGAGATCGACGCGGTGGCGCTAGACAACACGGACCCGGGGCGGGGTGAGACGTTTCATCGTCTCAATCGGGCCGAGTATCAGGCGGCCGTGCGAGATCTGCTCGCGGTCGACGTCGATGTCGCCGCGCTGCTGCCAGCCGACAATACCTACGAACACGGGTTCGACAACAACGGCGAGATGCTGTCGATTTCGCCAGACCTGGTTTCGCGGTACCTGTCGGCCGCCAGAAAGATCAGTCGTCTCGCGGTGGGGATCCCCCCGGTCGGGCCCGCCGTTGCCACGTATCGCGTGCACCCAGCGTTGATGCAGGACGACCGTCAGGACGACGCCCTGTCCTTCGGATCTCGCGGTGGCGTTGCGGTGTCGCACTACTTCCCAGTCGACGGCGAATACACCATCCAAATTCGCCTTCATAGAAATTTCTCAGATTACATCATCGGCTTTTCGTCGCCGCAGGAGCTCGACGTGCGGATCGATGGTGAGTTCGTGGCCCGGTTCTCGGTTGGCGACGCCGACGCCGTCGGCAAGATGGCCCCGTTGAGTTTTTCCGGCAACATTGCCGGCGATCCTGAGTGGGAGTACTACATGAACACCGGGGATGCCGGTCTCGACGTCCGGTTCCCAGCCAAAGCGGGGCAACGCACCGTCGGCGTGTCGTTCGTCAGGCGCTTGTTCGAAGCCGACGGCGTGCTGCAGCCGCGCAACCGCGGCTACGGCCGTTTCGTTGATGAACGCTACGACGAGAACCCGGGTGTCGAGCAGGTCGCGATCGGCGGTCCGTATACGGTGGAGGGCCCCGGCGATACGGCCAGTCGGCGCGAGGTGTTCGTGTGCCAGCCCGACGTCGCCGCGGACGAGTCGGCCTGCGCCAGCCGTATTCTGTCCCGCCTGGCACGTCGAGCGTATCGCCGGCCAGTTCGGAACGCCGAAGTCGCGACGCTGATGGAGTTCTATGCGTCTGGGCGCCGAGATGGGGACTTCGACGCGGGCATCCAATTTGCGCTCGAACGCATGCTGGTTGATCCCGAGTTCCTGTTCCGCATCGAGCGTGACCCGTCGGGGCTCGCCCCGAATACGGCCTATCGTCTCAGTGACCTGGAACTGGCGTCCCGGTTGTCGTTCTTCTTGTGGAGCAGCCTGCCGGACGATGAACTGCTGGCCATCGCCGAGCGTGGGGAGCTCACCGACCCAGCCGTGCTGGAGCAGCAGACTCGGCGTCTGCTCGCAGATCACCGTTCCAGAGCGCTCATTGACAACTTCGTCAGCCAGTGGCTTCGCCTGCGCAATTTGGAGTCACAACAGCGTGAGTCGGCCGACTATCCCGAGTTCGACGAAAACTTGCGGGAGGCGTTCAGACGCGAGACGGAGTTGTTTGTCGAAAGCACCATTCGTGACGATCGGAGCGTGTTGGAGTTGCTCAGCGCGAACTACACGTTTCTGAACGAGCGGCTGGCTCGGCACTACGGCATCCCAGGGGTCTACGGTGATCGCTTCCGACGCGTGACGCTGGACGAGAACCACCCGCGCGGTGGCTTGTTGGGGCAGGGCGGACTGCTGATGGTGACCTCGCATCCCAACCGCACCTCGCCGGTGCTGCGCGGCAAGTGGTTACTAGAGAGCATGCTGGGGGCGCCGCCGCCAGAGCCGCCACCCGATGTGCCCGGCTTGCCGGAGCGGGGAGACGGTGGAGTCCCGGCCTCGGTCCGCGATCGCTTGGAACAGCATCGCGCGAACCCCGTGTGCGCCAGCTGTCATGCTCCGATGGATCCCCTTGGCTTCGCCCTGGAGAACTTCGATGCCATTGGGAGCTGGCGTGCCACAAGTGAGGCCGGTCTTCCGATCGATTCGTCGGGCACAATGCCCAGCGGCACACAATTCGAGGGGCCGGCCGGTCTGCGGAGCGTGCTGCTGAGTCGTGACGAAGAGTTCGCGGGCGCCCTCACCGAGAAATTGCTGGCCTATGCCATGGGCCGCGGGCTCGAGTACACCGATCAACCGAGTGTGCGTCAGATGCTGCGTGACGCGGCTCCGGACACGTATCGCTGGTCGTCCCTCATCCTGGGAATCGTCAAGAGTGAACCCTTTCAAGGGCGTCGAACACGGGGAGACGGGGCGGTGCGTGTGGCATCACGTGCGCCGACCGCTCGCTGAGTATGACCGTGCATGGGCGGGGGCGTTTCGCCGCGCACGTGGGTGTCGAACCACAGCTATAGGGCTCTAACCACACGGACCCAACGATGATCATTACCAAAATGTCGCTGCCACGGCGAACGGTGCTGCGCGGCCTGGGTGCGGCACTCTCGCTGCCACTCCTCGACGCGATGGTTCCGGCTCTGTCGGCGCTGTCACGCACAGCCGCCACCGCGCCCCGGCGCTTCGGGGTGGTCTATGTGCCCAATGGCATTGCCATGGAACACTGGACCCCGGAGAAGGAAGGGAGAGGCTTTGAGCTCACGCCCATTCTCCAGCCGCTGGCGCCGTTCAAGGATCAGATGACCGTGGTCTCCGGTCTCAGGGGCTACTGGACGCCGGCGCACGCCGGCGCGTCGACCACCTTCCTGACCGGCGCGGCCGGGGTGGCTGGCGAGACAGCGCCGGTCGCCGACATCTCGATGGATCAGATCTTGGCCAAGGAGTATGGCCAGCACACCGAGTTGGCCTCATTGCAGCTGTCGATCGACAGTCGGGCGAACGCCGGCCAATGTAGCGGCGGGCATAGTTGTGTTTACACGAACACGATTTGCTGGCGGAGCCAGACGACGCCGCTGCCGATGGAGAACAACCCTCGCGTGGTGTTCGAACAGATGTTCGGAGACAGCGGCAGCACCGATCCGGCGGTTCGTCTGGCGAGGATGCAGCGAGACCGGTCGATTCTCGACTCCGTGACCGACAAAGTATCCGATCTGAGACGCGAAGTGGGGCAGACCGATAGCCTCAAGATAGACGAGTATCTTGAAGGCGTGCGAGACATCGAACGGCGTATTCAGACCGCCGAGCAGCAGGATAGCTTCGACGTGCCTGAGGTGGTGCAGCCCGAAGGTATCCCGGCGACGTTCGCCGAGCACGTCGCACTGATGTTCGACCTCCAGTTGCTGGCCCATCAGACGGATCTGACGCGGGTGAGCACGTTCATGATGGGGCGTGAGGTCAGTTCGCGAACCTACACGGAGATCGGCATTCCCGACGCCCATCATCCGTTGTCGCACCATGAGTACGATCCGGAGCGAATCGCGATGATGGCGAAGATCAACACCTATCACGCGTCATTGTTCGCCGACTACGTGGCAAAGCTCCGCGCGACGCCCGACGGCGACGGATCGCTGCTCGATAACATGCTGCTGCTGTACGGCTGCGGTATGTCGGATAGTAATGCGCACAGCCCGCTGAACCTGCCGGTGGCCTTGTTGGGTGGCTGCGGCGGGCAACTCGATGGCGGACGCCACCTCACCTATGACGGCGATCCCCTGATGCCGAACCTGCTGGTGACGCTCACCGAAAAGCTGGGCGTGCCCGTTGAGCGCCTCGGGAAGAGCGACGGCACGCTCAGCGTCGAGCCGCTGGCCGGCGTCTGATTCTCCGGTGGCTCCGGTCAGGCTCCGTCTGCACCAAGTCGACGCAGCAATTCGACCGTGCTGTTGTCCTCGGTATCGCCCCGACCCACTGCCATCATCAGCGGCGTCCTACCGTCTTCGCTCCACGCGTTGACGTCCGCCCCGTGGTCGGCCAGAAACTGCACGACGGTGTCAAGGTGCCTCGACGCGGCGGTGTGGAGGGCAGTGTGGCCATTGTCAGCAGCGGCATTGACATCGAGGCCGACGTCAATCGCGACACGGACGGCGTCCAGGATGAGCCGCTCGTTCTCGATCGGATTTGGCGTGAGCCCTGGTTCGGCCCGCCGACGCGCGCTGATAGCCGCCATCAGTGAGGTGATGCCACCGGGCATGACGAACCGGGGGTCGGCCCCGTGGTCCGCGAGCACCCGCATGACGCCCGGTGCTGAAAATTGTGCTGCGAGCCAGAACGATGTCGCGCCAACCACATCGTGCTCCAACACGTAGTCCGGACTGTTGCGTCGCCCGGGGCTTCCTGTGACCACCACCGCATTTCGGTCTGCGCCCGCTTCCAGCAGCGCGGTCACCAGGATCTCGTCGCCGCGCAAGGTGGCGCCGTGCAACGCGGTGTAGCCGGCCTCTGAGGCGTTGGGGTCCGCGCCCTGTTCCAGCAAATAGGCCGCCAGGGCCGTGTGTCCACCATGGGCCGCGACGACCAGGGCGCTGGTGCCAGAAGGCGCGGTGTCATTGACATCGGCGCCTCCTGCGACCAGATGTGTCGCGGAGTCGAGATCCCCCTGGCGGGCCGCGAAGAGCATGGGCGTGTATCCGCCTTGCACGATGTCGAGCACGCCGGACGGATTGAAGCCTGCGGTTCTCGTGTGGATTCTCCGTGGCAAGGGGTCAGACCGCATCTGGACGTCGGCTCCGAGCTCGATCAGCGTGGCCACGACGTCAGCGTGTCGCTGCGCCACCGCCCACATCAATGCCGTCTGACCGTGCGACTGTTCCCGTGCATTCACCTCGGCCCCGTGGTCAACGAGCAGCCGCGCAGCGTGAGGTGACCCGGAGCGAGACGCCGTCATTAACACGGTCTCGCCGGAGGGTAGCGCCAGGTTCGCGTTGGCTCCTGCTGTGAGCAGCGTCTCGACCATGGCCGCGCTACCGTTGACGCACGCGAGCCACAGCGGCGTGACGCCAAAGTCGTTCACCGGGTCGACGGTGGCGCCGGCCGTGAGCAGCGCGTCGGCCATCGCCGTGTCGTCGAAATGAGCCGCCCAGTGCAGCGCGGTGGCGCCATCCGCTTGCGCGATGTTGGCGTCGATGCCCTGCGCCAGCCACGTCGTCACTGCGGCCGTGTCGGCCGCGCTGGCGGCCTCCAAGACCCGAGTGTCGGGGGCCGCGTCCTGAGCCCCAGCGCCCAAGCTCACGACGGCCAACACCGCGGTGAGCCATCGCGCTCTCCGCCCTCCAATATTTCGTACAGGCACGTGCGTTGTCCTCCGGCCCTGTTTCACGATCGGGCCGTGTTGTGGTCAGGGTATCAGGCTTTCCAGGCGCAACAGCGTCAGCACTGGCGCCTGCGCCTCGCGTGAGTCGAAGAGGTGCACGTCGAGTTCCGCCACCCAGTCGTTGAGTCCCTCCGTGTCTATCAGCATCTGTTCGACGCGCCAGGTCGCGCCGTCGTCGGAGGGACGCGTCTGGGTGTGGCGAAGATTGCGCGCCTCGGGGTCGAGGCGGAGGCCCCGGTGTTCGGCGCGGAATGCCTCGCGCGCCCCGGTCAGGCGCTCCACGGTCCAGAGCGGCGCCGAGTCGGAGACGGTGGAGGCGAGCGCGTCGAGCGCCCCGGTGTCGGCGCCGATCGACCAGGCTCGCAGAAAGGCGAAGAGGCGCGTGCGGATGGCCGCGGTAAACGCGGCTTTGTCGAGGGTGACGTCGACGGCCACCGCTCGGGCCTGCGACGGCGGCTCGTCGGCGACAGGACCGGGCGCTCGATAGTCGGGACTGCGCATCCGCTCCCACGCTTCCAACAGGCTGGAGTCCACCTGGCGAACCATGTCGCGCAGATAGAGCTCCATCTCGACGACCGTGTCGGACTTCATCCCGTCTGGTACGGTTTGTCGCAGGGCTTTGTAGACGCTGGTGAGGTAGCGCAAGAGTAGGCCTTCGACGCGTTCGAGACCGTACTCCTGCACGTAGTCGGCGAACGAGCGAAACCCCTCAAACATCTCTCGCGCGATCGACTTCGGACGAATATGTTCTTCCCCCACCCAGGGATGCCGGTCCGCGAAGGCATTGAACGTGGTGTAGACGAAGTCGGCCTCGGGCTTGGGATACTCCAGTTTTTCGAGTTCGGCCATGCGCTCGTCGTAGTCAAGGCCCTCCGCCTTCATCGCCGCGACGGCCTGCCCCTTGAGGCTGTCGAGCTGGCGCCGCAGGATGGCGCCGGGGTTCTCGAGGATGCTCTCGACCAGCGTCAGCAGCGTCAGCGCGTAGTCATCAGAGTCTCGATCAAGCAGGGGAATGGTCTCGTGCAGGTAGAGCGACAGCGTGTGGTCCATCGAGAAGTCCGACTGGAGATCGACGTTCACCCGTACCCGCGAGCCGGAATCTGTCCGCGGAGTCAATTCGATGATGTCTCGCGCCAGGAGTGAGCGGAAGAGCTGCCAACCACGGCGGACATGCGCGGCTTTTGCGCGCTGGGGCTCGTGGCAATCGCGGATCAGCTGTCGCATCGCCTGGCATCCGTCGCTCGGTCGAGACAGCACGTTGAGGAGCATGCCGTGCGAGACCTCGAAGCGAGAGACGAGTCGTTCAGGCGATCCGGCAATCAGTCGCTCGAATGACCGCTGATCCCAGTTGGCAAAGTTGTGCTTGGGGGGCTTCCGTGTGACGAACTTCTTCTTGCTCGTATTCGCCTTTTCCTGCAACCGTTTGTTCTCGATCACATGCTCGGGAGCCTGGGCAACGACGAACCCTTTGTCGTCAAACCCTTTTCGACCTGCGCGGCCCGCGATTTGGTGAAAGTCACGTGCGGACAGGACCGCGGTCTTCGCACCATCGAACTTGCACAAACGACTAAACAGGACCGTCCGAATCGGCACATTGATCCCGACGCCCAAGGTGTCGGTACCGCAGATCACCTTGAGGAGGCCTCGCTGGGCAAGCTGCTCCACGAGGATGCGGTACTTCGGGAGGAGTCCCGCATGGTGGATACCGATGCCCTGCCGGAGCCACGTGCGCACACGTGTGCCGTAGGGGCTCGAAAAGCGTACACCTGTGATCGCTGCCCCGACTGCGTTTTTCTCCTCCCGGCTCGACACCTTGAGGCTGGTGAAATTCTGCGCGCTCTCGGCTGCGTCCTTTTGCGTGAAATGGACGACATAGACCGGAACCCGATCCGCGTCGGCGAGTGCCTGCACCGCCTCTGCCAGCGGAACCTCTGAGTATTCGTACTCCAGCGGCACGGGTCGTTCCAGTGAGGTGACCGTGACGGTGGGCCGATGGTTCTGACGGGTCAGTGCCTCGTCGAAGAACGAGACGTCACCGAGCGTAGCCGACAT
>CAWWAF010000059.1:0-23908 GCA_963934795.1 uncultured bacterium | reverse complement strand
AGTCACGGATGGAGGCGGACCTGCTCGACGGGGATCTGGCCAATCAGCACATGGGCACGGTCGCCCTGGGTATACGGAATGTGCTCTGCGTGCCGCTGCGGCTCGTGCGCTACGTCGAGTCGGCCGACAGCACCACGGAGGACCGCCGCATCGGGGTGCTGTATCTAGACAGCCGGGAGAAGGGGACGCTCTTGGCCGATGGGACCCGCGAGACGTTGGACACCCTGGCCGCGGAAGCGGCGGTTTCGATTGACAACGCCCAGTTGTATCGGGACGCCCTCGAAAAAGCGCGGCTCGATCAGGAGATGGCGACGGCGGCCCAGATTCAGCAAGCCCTGCTGCCCACCCGCAATCGGGCCGGTGCGTTCTTCGACGCCGCGGCGGAGATGTTGGCGTGCCGATCCATCGGTGGCGATTTCTTCGAGTATGTCGACCTTCCGGACGGGAGCTTCGGCTTTGCGTTGGGTGACGTCTCAGGCAAGGGGCCACCGGCGGCGCTCCTGGGCGCCCTGCTGCAGGGAACTGGCGGCTCAGAGCATTACTGCCGCAGGACCGGCCAAGACGCTCAGCTGGGTCAATTCGGCCCTGGTGCGCCGCGGTATCGAGGCGCGGTTCGTGACGCTGTTCTACGCGGTGCTGACGGCGGAGGGTGAACTCACGTATTGCAACGCCGGCCACAACCCACCGTTTCTCGTTACCCCCACGGGTATCAGTCGCCTGGAAACCGGCGGGATGCCGCTGGGGTTGTTCGAGTCAACGCCGTTGGAGGAGGCATCCGTGACGTTGAAGCCAGACGACTTCGTGGTCACCTTCTCAGACGGCGTCTCGGAGGCGATGAATGCGGAGGGCGAAGAATTCGAGGACGAGCGGATTCAGTCCAGTATCGACGGGTCAGCGCACGATGCCCAGACACAGCTGGAGCACCTGTTCTCGAGCGTCAAGACGTTCACCGCCGGGGCCCCCCAGAACGACGACGTGACCGTGTTGGTCGTCAGCTACCGCGGTGGGCCCGTCGCGTCGTCCTGAGTCCTGAGCGCCTAGCGAGCCGACAACGGCACGTAGTCCCGTTCGCCTTCGCCAGTGTATATCTGGCGCGGCCTTGCGATCTTCCGGGTCGTGTCGCTGAGCAGTTCTTCCCATTGGGCGACCCAGCCCGCGGTCCTGCCGATCGCGAACAGCACCGGGAACATGGCGGGGTCGAACCCCATCGCCTGATAGATCAACCCTGAGTAGAAGTCGACATTGGGATAGAGCTTCCGGGACACGAAGTAGTCGTCCTCCAACGCGATCCGCTCGAGTTCCAGTGCGATGTCGAGCAGCGGGTTGCGTCCGGTGACCTCGAAGACTTCGTTCGCCGTCCGCTTGATGACGGTCGCGCGCGGGTCGTACGACTTGTAGACGCGGTGCCCGAATCCCATCAGACGACCTTCACCGTCCTTGACGCTCTTGACGAACGCGGGAACCTTGTCGATGGTCCCGATCTGGTTCAACATCCGGAGCACCGCTTCGTTGGCGCCGCCGTGGAGGGGGCCATACAGGGCGGCCGCCGCTCCGGCCATCGACGCATACGGGTCGGCGTTGGAGCTGCCGATGCCACGCATCGCGCTCGTACTGCAGTTCTGTTCGTGATCGGCGTGCAGAATGAACAGCACATCGAGCGCACGCTCTAGCACCGGGTTGGGCCGATACACGGGCTCCGTCCGCTTGAACAGTTGGTTGAGGAAGTTCCCGGTGTAGCTGAGTTCACTGTCCGGGTAGATATAGGGCTTGCCCACGTGGTGCCGGAAGGCGTAGGCCGCGATGCTGGGCACCTTGGCAATGAGCCGGAGGCTTTGCCGGCGTCGAGACTGTTGGTCGTCGACGTGTTTGGCTACGGGGTAGAAGGTCGACAGGGCCCCGACGGTGCTCAGGAAGATGCCCATCGGGTGGGCGTCGTAGCGGAACCCCTCCATGAACTTCTTGATGTTCTCGTGGAGCATGACATGCCCCGAGAGGTCCTGCTTCCACGTTGCCAGCTCGGACTCGTTCGGCAACTCGCCGTCCAGCAGGAGATACGCGGTCTCCACGAATGTTGCGTGCTCAGCCAGTTGTTCGATGGGATAACCCCGATACCGCAGGATGCCTTTGGCGCCGTCGATGAAGGTGATGGCACTTCGACACGAGGCAGTATTCAGAAACGCCGGGTCATAGGTCATTAAGCCGAAATCGTCCGGATTGACCTTGATTTGGCGGAGGTCCATGGCCCGGATCGTGTCGTCCGTGACCGGAACGTCATATTGTTTGCCAGTGCGGTTGTCGGTAATCGTCAGCGTGTCAGCCATAAGTCGTCAGAACTTCTCCGAGTCAAGCGTGAGGGTCCGGGTCGTCGCCGTTCCCAATGCTGGTGGTGTCGCCCGGTACGCGGTAACGACCGTCCACCCAGTTGCGCAAGTCCAAGAGCTTGCATCGTTCGCTGCAGAACGGACGCCATGCTGAATCAACCGGCTCGGTCCGGCACTGGACACAAAACGTGTGGCGCATGGCGTAGTTCTACCCGCGATGAAAGCCCAACGGCATTCGGTCGGGATTGAGAATCAATTTTAGCTGAATCTGCTGGCTTGGTCGAGGAGCCCGTCCAATGATGGCCTTCGGGCGGCCTGCTCCTGGGCTTATTGGCCGGTGACGAGCATCTCCACGCGATAGAGCGATGTCCGCGCGGCGATGAACAAGGTCATCCCGTCTGGTCCGCCGAAGGTCAGGTTCGCCGGCGGTTCTGGGACCCCGATCGACGCGATCGGTTCACCTGCTGGGTCAAAAATCGTAACGTCCTGACCTGTCACATACAGATTGCCACGTTCGTCCATCGTCAGGCCGTCCGCGCCTTGCGCGATAAACAACCGTTTGTCGGTCAAGGAGCCGTCGGCGGCCGGGCTGTATGCCCAGAGGCGACCGGCTCCCTGGTCCGCGATGTAGACCCTGGAGCCATCCGGGGTCCCGATGATGCCGTTGGGCTGGATGAGGTCGGTCGTGACTTGAGACAGGGTCTCGCGGTCCGGCGCCAGATAATAGACGTGATTTCCCCTGATCTCCAGATCGTCCGTCGGGCCGTAGCTGGGGTCGCTGAAGTAGATTCCGCCTGAGGGGTCTACCCAGAGGTCGTTGGGGCTGTTGAACCGCTGCCCCGCGAACGTGTCGGCCAGCACCGTCACGACACCGTCTGGGCCGATGGCCGTGACCTGACGGTTGGCCATTTCGCACACAAGCAGCGTCCCGTCCACGTCGACACGCAATCCGTTCGCGCGACCGGTATTCTCTCGAAACGTCGTGATTCCGTTCTCGGCAGACCACCGGTGGATGCGTTGATTGACGACGTCGCTGAAGTACACAGCGCCGTCGGCGTCGGACGCCGGGCCCTCCAGAAAGCCGAACCCTGTCGCCACCCGCTGGACCTTCGCCCCGGGCGTAATTAGGTCGGCCTCCTGCGCCTGCGCGGCCGTGCTCGCGATCGTGTGCGCGACGATAATCAGTGCCGCCGACAGAGCTCTGGTGATCACTGGTCTGACGTCTCCGGATTGGGCGCAGGGTCTTGCGGCATGTGCACCGAGTTCGTGCCGATGTCGATGGCGGCGATACGCATGAGTCAGGCGGGTGTAACACGCGGGTCGAGCGTCGAAGTGCAAGAACGTGGGGTTGGCGATGAAATGGAGGCTTGGACGAGTCGAGTACGGCCTCTCACCGTCGCGACGCCCATGCTACCATGCCTCGTCGACATCGACTTGAACGCCCATTTGGGCGCTACCTTCGCGCCTTCGAGCGGAATTTTGGCGCCGCGGTCGCCGGTGAAATAGAGCCGTTACACGATTGTCGCGTGGCGACTCGGCGCCTGCGTGAATTGGTAACGCTGGTCACTGCCGAACTCGGTCGGAAGGCGACCCGCGGGACCTGGCTGCGACTCCAACAGGTGGGGCAAGCCTTGGGGACAGTGCGCGAAATCGATGTCGCCATCGAACTCCTCGAGGAGCTGACAGGCGATGCGCAGACCCCCGTGGATGCGCCGTGCGTTTGCGGCAGCACCTCGGCGATCTGCGGGCGACTGCCCGGCGCGGAATGGTGCGCGAGTTGGAACGCGCGCACGCGGCCAAGCTCAGTAGGCGTCTCCAACGGCTGGTCGGCGATTTACGCGGATCCGTGACCCGCGATATTGCCGGTCTGACTATTCCTCTGGCAACGGCGTCGTGAGTGACGACCCCGCGTACGAGTTAACCATGCGCGCGCTCACGATGCCGAGTTCGACACGCCGGTTTTTGGAGTGCGCGTCCGCTGTGTCCGCCGTGTCCACGGGTTGTGACATCCCCAGGCCCTCCACGGTGAAGAGATCGGCCGGGAGGCCGGCCCCGATCAAGTAGTCCGCCACCGTCTGTGCCCGACGCTCCGACAACGATTGGTTGTACTGCGCCTCACCCCGTGTATCTGTGTGGCCCGTGACGGTGATGGCAGCGTCTGTGCTGGTGGATAGGATACCGGCGATGCGGGACAGCACCTCTCGGCTCTCGGCACGTAGCTCCGCTCGGTCAAAGTCGAACTTGAGATAGCCCTCGTCGAGACTCATCACGAGCCCGAGCGCCGTGCGTCGCGTATCGGCAATCCGACTCAACGCGTCGGCGAGACGGTTCATCTCCGCCTCCGCCACGCGCCGGATCTCAGCAGCTTCTTCGCGTGCCCGGCGCGCGTCATCCTGGGCCTCGATCGAACTCCTCACCGCGTCGGTCGCTCGACGGTTGGCGACGTTCGCTCGCGCATCGGCAGTAAGCGCATCCTGACTCGCCTGTTCGGCGCGTGTTCGTTCCTCGGCGGCCGAGGCCGCGGCGTCGAGGGCGGAACGTTCCGCGGCGGCGGCCCGCTCGGTGGCGGCCTCGGCTTTCGCCGTGGTTTGCTCCAGCGTGTCTTCCAGCGTCCCGACCCGCGCTGTGAGCTGTTCGACGTACTGCCGCGTACGGTTGGCCAGATAGCCGGCGGTTCCTACAGCCAAAGCCGCGAGCAAGACCAGCGCGGTGCGTTTGCTCGAACGCGATGTCGACTCAGAGTCGGGTGCGGTGGGCGACATGGGGGCCTCGATTTAGGGTCATGCGGTCTGGCCCGGTGGTCCGGCTGACCCCTCCATCATAGACGGACCGCGCCGCGTTCGAGAGACGATGGGCGTGCCCCGCTAGAGTTGACGGACCTGCTTGTTGCCAATCAGAAAGCCGGTGGCCACCAGCGAGAGCAGCAGCGCGTTTATCGCGATCACCGGCGGGGCGGCGAACTGTGAAATGAAATACCCGCTGATGAGGCTTCCCAGCGGCATCCCGCCACGGAACGCGACCAGGTAGATGCTGATGACGCGACCTCGGAGTGCGTCCGGCACCGCGAGCTGTACGAGTGAATTGGTGAGCGAGAAAATCATCAACAGCGCTGCGCCGCTCAGAAACAGCAGCACGTAGCTGAACCCCGAGTTGGGCAGGAGTGCGAAGGCGGCGATGATGCCCCCGAACATGATTTGCACCACCAGCAGTGTGCGACCCATGTGCTTGAACTTGCCGAGCCACGCGACGATGAGCGCACCCAGCACGGCGCCGGCGCCGACGGACGCCATCATCCAGCTGAGATGTGCATCGTCGACGGCGAACATGGGGAGAAATGTTCTTAGGGGCAGCGCCAGCGACGTGGTGGCGAACGCCAGCGCCGTGAGGGCGAGCAACGCTCCACCGTGACGCACGTAGGACAGGCCTCCTCGTAGCTCCACGAGCATCCGTTGTCGCGTGCCCGGCGGAGGCGGCGGAAGTCGCATCAGTCCCAGCACGACGATGACGGCCAGAAACGACAGTCCGTTGATGCCGAAGCAGCCAGCCATCCCGAAGGCGGCGAGGACCACCACGCCGATGAGCGGTCCGATCGCCTGCGCCAGATTGAATTGAATAGAGTTCAGCGCGACGGCGTTCGGTAGGTGCTGTCGGGGAACCAGGGCGGGGATGAGCGACTGAAACGCGGGTCCTCCGAACGCCTGGGCCACTCCGGCCGTAAAGGAGAGGGCCAGGATGTAGCGCACCCGGGTGACATCGAAGAACACCATGGCGGCCAGCGCCAGCGCGCACGCCATCTGCAGTGTCTGCGAGGCCATCAGCAGGTGCCGGCGGTCGTACCGGTCGGCGACCACGCCGCCGACCAGCGTGAACAGGAGTAGCGGAATCTCGGCGAAGAACGTGTCAAGGCCGAGGATAAACGCGGAACCCGTGAGGTTCAGAATCAGCAGCTGCTTGGCGAGCCGCTGCATCCAGGTGCCGAGGGCCGACGTGAAGGCCGCCAGCCAGAGATTGCGGAACTTTTCGAAGGTGAAGGCGACCGCCAACCGCAAGAGGATCGCTGACACGATGGACGAGGTCGCGGGAGGCGGGTGCGTGGGGCGCGAAGGCTCGGTTACCGGCTCGGACACAGAATGTGCATTCCTTCACCCAGGCAGATGACGCTGGCCGCAATACCGCCAGCGCGGGGTCGGGCCGCGGCCGGTCAGATTGGGGACTTCAAAAAGATGACCTCGCTGACCCAACGTGCCGCTCATCGTAACACCCCGGTGGCGCTGCACCCGATTGGCGTGGGGGCCGAATTTTGCTTGATCATTTCCGATTGAAGAGCTATCTTTTGGAAGGCGAACAAAAAGCGAAAGATTAATTCATGCCTTCAACTGACCGGCTCCGCTCGACATCACCCGCGGTGCCAGGGCTGCCGATACCTGCACACGGGCTTGGTCGCAGCGGCGGTGCGTGCGCCGGATCCGGCAATTCCGGACTCGACGAGCTGCTCGGCGGCGGATTTCCACGAGGTCATCTCTCGGAGGTCGTTGGCTCAGGACGAGCCATGCTCGCCACTGTGATGACCACCGTGTTGACGGCCGCCACCGCGCGCGGCGAGGTCGTGGCACTGATTGACCCGGGTGACCGGTTCGTGCCGGCGTCGGGCGCGGCGTCCGGGCTCGACCTCTCGCGTCTCTTGTGGGTCCGCGGCCACGGCGCCGCCCGGTCTCGAGACGCCTCGCCCGCAATCGTGCAGGCGCTCGCGGCGCTCGAACTGGTCATTGATGCGGGTGACTTCGGTGTGGCGGTGCTTGACCTCAGTCACCTGTCGGCGCGGCAGCTGCGTCGACTGCCGGCCGCGACCTGGACTCATCTGTTCCGCCGGTTGGCGGCGGGGAACACCTCGGGGCTCGTGCTGGGGCCAGAGCCGACGGCGCGAAGCTCAGAGGGACGGGTACTCATGCTGCGCCCGTCATCGGAGTCGGTCGCACCGGCCGTCGAAGGCGGCCCGAACACGGCGCATGCGGGGAACCCTCAACCGCCGGATGCGGCGTGGGAGGCCCGAGTCGTCCAGGCGCATCGGCCGTCCGGCGCGTTCGTCGTGTGCCGGGAGGACCGGGGCAATCTCGTGCGTGAAGGGTCTCGTCATTAAGGAAGGAGTCCTGCTGATGTTTGCTTGTCTCTACGCTCCATCGCGTGGTCTGGCATTTCGGTCTGCCGAGGGCGTGCCGCGCGCGCACTGTGTGACGGACGCGCTCTTACGATTGGCGCGCCTCCAATCGCCCTGCGTCGAGGTGCACGCCAACAACCTGGTGGTCCTTGATGCCACCGGCCTGGCCGACCTCGCGGGCGACGGTCGCGTATTGGGCGCGAGGCTCCGACGAGGAGCATCGGAGCGGGGCCTCTATCTCCGCATTGGCGTGGCGGCCACTCGCGCGGCGGCCTTGTTGATCGTTCAGGCGCGAAGCGGGTTGACCGTGATCGAGCCGGGCCAGGAGGCCGCCGTCTTGGCGGCACTCCCGGTCGACGTGCTGCGAGCGTTGGCCCGGCGGCAGGCGCAGGGTGTGGCCGGATCCGCGCGCCGGAAAGCGCCGGTGGCTACGACAGGCCTGGCCATTCCCGCGTTCGCGTTGCTGTCGACCGTCCGCCGCTGGGGGGTACGAACCCTCGGAGACCTGGCTGAGCAATCGACGGCGGGCCTGCTGGAGCGGCTGGGGCCGGGCGGCCTGGCGCTGCAGCGATTTGCCCGCGGTGAAGATGATGCGTCGATGGTGTCCGCGTCCACTGACCGGCACTTCGAGTCGACACTGACACTCGAGACACCGGTCAAAGGCCTGGAGCCGCTCTCATTTGTATTGAGTCG
This sequence comes from uncultured bacterium, assembly GCA_963934795.1. Taxonomy (GTDB): domain Bacteria; phylum Acidobacteriota; class Vicinamibacteria; order Vicinamibacterales; family UBA8438; genus UBA8438. The sequence continues at coordinate 15,739 of CAWWAF010000059.1, read as the reverse complement.
CGTGTTTGAGACCCTGTGCGCGCGGTTAACGCACGCCGGTGCTCAGGCAACCGTGGTTCGGGTGCATTTGCGCCTGGTGACGGGAGAAATCCACGCCTGTCAGTTGACGCTGGCCTCTCCCACGCGTGAGTCGAAAGCACTGCGGACGCTGGCGCGGCTCGACCTCGAGATGCGTCCTCCACGCGCCCGTGTGGCGCAGGTCGCGGTCCTCATTGAGGGGGCTCCGACGGGGGCCCGGCAAATATCCTTGTTTGACGGCTCACGGCCGTCGTCCGCCCGGAGCATGACCCTCATGACGAGGTTGACGGCGTTGGTGGGTGAGGGCCGTTGTGGCTCACCGGTGTTGCTGCAGCCGGACAGCGTCGACGGATTCGCGATGCGCGCATTCTCGCCGAGTGCGCCAGGCCGGGTGGTTGAGCGCCGAGCCGGCGGCTGATCACCGTTTACTCGGGTGCGTCGTCGGAAGGACGCTAGAGGGGGAAGCGGGCGCTGCCGATCAGGGGAGTGTTCAGGAACTGGATGAACGGAGCCAAGACCGTGAATCGCCGTACCAAGGAGCTGTAGAACCGCGGGCTGAGGGCCAACGTGGGTGCCAGTTGGGCGCCCACCATATACTGCTTGAGGCGCAGATAGTCCGCGGCCTCGTGGTCTGGCGGGAACCCGCGCGGTACCCGTTTCAGCCTGGAACCGGTGACGCCCCCCATGCGTCGCAGCGCGGGTGCCTCGACGACTGATCGAAACCTCCCGAGGTTGGCCGCGATGTGTTCACGGATACGGTGCAGTTGTGGCCCCTGTGGCGCGTACAGCCCCCCACCTATCCATAGCTGGTCGGCAGCCAAATGAAAGTAGAGGCCGGCGCTCTCCTTTTTGGGGAGCGTGCGATGGGAGAATGCGGCCGAGACATGGGTCTTGTATGGCGTCTTGTCCGGCGAGAACCGCGTGTAGCGATAGATGCGATACATCGAGCGGGGAGAGGCGATGAGATCCGGGGCGATGTGGGGGAAGTCAATCGAAAGGCGTTCGATGACCGCAAGCATCGGTGCCCGGACGTGAGACTCGTAGTCGGCCTTGTGCGCGTTGAACCACTCGCGCGTGTTGTGCCGCTTCAGCGCACGCAGGAACTTCACCGACTGCTCTGTGAATCTGGGAGCCGGACTCATGCCGGGAGTATACCAATGGCTCTCCGTGGCTCATTGCCTCTCGCGGAGCCGGCCCGCGGGCGCGCGTCCCCCGGCGGCTGCGTCGCAGCGGATCAGGCCTATCGTGCGCCGGTTACCTGTGATCCTGGCGGGTTGACCGCGTGGATCCGCGGTGCCAGGGACCAATCGAACATGTCCATTCGTTCTGGACCCAGTCGCTCCACCTCGTCCAGTGCGCGGGCGGCCTGATCGCGTAAGTCGGCTACATCCACGTTCTGGCAGGCGGGGGCGAACGGCTGCAGATAGGCGCGGCCGCGGGTCAGCATGTACACCGCGCCGTGATGGTTGCGGCGCTGGATGTGGAACATGGCGACGCCGATCTGCAAGATGCCCTGATAGAGCCGGCGGATCGGCCGTGACTCTTTCAGCCAGAGGCTCTCCAGCGTTTCGTGTTGTTCGAAGAATTCACCCCGGTTGAACTGCTCGATGCCGCGTCGGAGCAGGGCGGGCTGGCGTTCTTGGCAGGCGGGTGTCACGGCGCGATTATAGGATGCCCGTCTGGTGAGCCTGGCAGGCGACTGCTATGATGCTGCGGTTTTGGATTGCGAGGGCGCTGGGTGCCGTCGCAGAGGTCGCGCGCCGGAACGCCAAGAAATAGAGGACACGAGATTGGGTGCGATATATCTGCCTCGGATACGTCGAAAACGCTCTCCCTTGCACGGGTGGGGCGTCTTCGCGCTTGAGGACATCAACAAGAACAAGCGGATCGTCACGTACGACGGCGAGAAGATTTCTTCGAAGGAGAGTGCTGACCGAGAAGATCGCTATCTCCGTCGCGGTGAGATCTGGTGTTTTCGTTTAAATCAGAGATGGGTGATTGACGCCAACGTGAACGGAAATGTCGCCCGGTTTATCAACCACGCGTGTCGGCCCAACTGTTACAGCAACGTCATCGACGGCACTATCTGGGTCATTGCCGGCAAGAGCGTCAAGGCGGGCGATGAACTCACCTACGACTACCACACCGAGGGCGACAAGGAGATCGAGTGCGACTGTCGACCCGGGTGCACAACTCGCCTCTGAGCGCCGCACCGTCTGACGCATGGAGGCCATCTATCTTCACGGATTCGCGTCGTCGCCCGCGTCATCCAAGGCCCTCGCCTTGGGCGAGCGTCTGACGCAATGCGGCGTGCGTGTGCAGTGTCCCGATCTCAACCGTCCGGACTTCGGCACCCTGACGGTGTCGCGTATGGTGGCGCAGGTCGAGGCGATCGTCGCGACAATGACCGAGCCGGTGGTGCTGGTCGGCTCAAGCCTGGGTGCGTTCGTGGCGTTGCATGTGGCACAGCGGCAGACAGAGCGGGACAGACATTCCGACGGGCCATCCGTGATTACCCGGCTGGCGCTGCTCGCGCCGGCGCTCGACTTCGGTCGCCGCGGCATGACGGGCCTCGACGCGGAGGGGCTCGAGCGCTGGCGTGTGACGAATCGGCTTGAAGTGGAGCACTACGTGGAGGGGCAGCGACGCAACGTCCACTACGAGTTGTATGCCGATGCGCAGCGATATGACAGTTTTTCGACCACCGCGACGCCGCCAACGTTGATTCTCCAGGGGGCGCAGGACCGTGTCGTGGACCCAGGGATGGTCCAACGGTTTGCCGCCGGTCGCGACCACGTGCGTCTGACCCTGCTCGACGATGACCACCAACTGAGCGCGAGTCTCGACCGCGTGTGGGAAGAACTGGCCATGTTTCTCGGTCTGACGAAGGCGACCGCATGACGAGGGCGCCACTGATGGGCTGCGATGAACATTGACAAGGCCGCGCCAGCGGGTGGACGATGAGCAGGGAGCGGCTCGTCAAGGTGCCGCACCGATACGCTGACCCGGGGGAGACCAGATGCTGATCAAGCAGGCGCCGGACATTCGCTCGTCGGAGATTACACCGGAGCGGATTTATCACAATCGTCGGCAATTCATGCAGACGGCGTCGGGCGCCGTGGCCGGTGCTGTCGCCGGTGGGACCGTGCTCGGACGCTACGGCGGGACGGTGCACGCGCAGGAGCCTATTCCGAACCTGCGGACATCGCCGCTGAGCACCGACGACGAACAGAACTCGTACGACGACATCACCACCTACAACAATTTCTACGAGTTCGGCACGGGCAAAGAGGACCCGGCCCGCTACGCCCACGAGATGTCGATCGATCCGTGGTCGGTGCGTGTCGAGGGAGCCATGAACAAGCCGGCCGCCAACGTGGCCATCGAGGACCTGCTCCGGCCCCACACGCTGGAGGAGCGCATCTACCGCCTGCGTTGCGTGGAAGCCTGGTCGATGGTGGTGCCGTGGGTCGGCTTTCCACTCGGCGACCTCATCAAGAGGTTCGAGCCGACCTCGAAGGCGAAGTACGTCCGATTCGAGACGCTCCATCGCCCAGATGAGATGCGTGGGCAGAATGGCCGGTCGCTGCAATGGCCGTATGTCGAGGGCTTGCGCATGGACGAGGCGATGCATCCCCTCGCCATCCTGGCGGTCGGCGTGTATGGGAAGACGTTGCTGAATCAGCAGGGCGCACCCCTACGCCTGGTGGTGCCCTGGAAGTACGGATTCAAGAGCATCAAGTCGATCGTCAAGATGGAGTTCGTGGAAGAACAGCCCCGGAATTCCTGGAACGTCTCCATACCGAGCGAGTATGGGTTCTACTCGAACGTGAACCCAGACGTCAGTCACCCTCGCTGGAGTCAGGCGAGCGAACGCCGAATTGGCAGTTTCTTTCGAATCAGGACCGAGCCGTTCAATGGCTATGCCGATCAGGTGGCGAGCCTCTACGACGGCATGGATCTGGCCGAGAACTACTGAGTCACCGAGCGGCGCTGCGGGAGGCGGGAACAGATGTCGGTACGCCGCGTCAAGCCGTGGGTGTTCGCCGCGTGTCTCATTCCGCTCGCATGGCTGGTGTGGCGCGGGGTGACCGGCGACCTGACCGCGAACCCCATCGAGGACATCACCCATCGAACCGGCGACTGGGCGCTGCGGTTCTTGCTGGTGACTCTCGCCATCACGCCGCTACGGAGGATGCTGGGGTGGTCATCCTTGGCCTCCTATCGACGGATGATGGGGCTGTTCGCGTTTTTTTATGCAGCGCTGCATCTGAGCACCTACCTGGTCCTCGACTTCTTCTTCGCGTTCGACCTGATTCTCGACGACGTCATAGAGCGGCGCTATGTCACGGCCGGAGTTGCCGGGTTCATGATGCTGCTGCCGCTGGCGCTCACCTCGACCACCGGCATGATTCGTCGGCTGGGAGGCGCCCGCTGGCGCCGACTGCACCGGTTGGTGTATCTGGCGGCGGTCGCCGGGGTGGTCCACTATCTGTGGCTGGTGAAGATCGACATCGGCCCGCCCCTCGTCTATGCTGCAGTCTTGGCCGTGCTGCTCGGGCTGCGACTCTGGTTCCACTACGTCAAGCGTCCAGCCAGCAGGGAAGCGGGCAGAAGCGCCTCCCAGCCGATCAGCTGAATCCCCGCGTCGAGACGCCGCGTCCTACTGAAGCAACGCTATGTCCACTGCCATTGAAGACAAAACCATACTCCGCGCCCCGGCCTATTCTGTGCACCATCTCGGGGCCGACGCGGTCGCCCTCGATCCGGCGCGACCGCATTGGGTCGGGACTGACGAGCGTGGGATGACGCTGCTCGGTCGGTTCGACGGGCGGACACCATTCGCGCAGGTTGTCCGAGACCATGCCCGTGAGTCCGGACTGGACGTCACCCGGGCCTGGCTGCATGTCGAGACGTTTGCGCACGACGGGCTGCGTCATGGTTTCCTGTCGACCGACGGTGCCGCTCCGGCGCCATATCTCGGACGGTCCGCCTATCTGGAGACCGAGCGTCTCCATGAGTTGTGGATCCAGGTCAACGACTTCTGCAATTTGAGTTGCGCGCACTGTCTGGTGTCGTCTGGGCCGGAGCGCCAACAAGGCTTGCCCACGGAGGCCTTGACCGACGCCATCGACCAGGCGGTTGCGCTTGGGGCTGAACGGTTGTTCTTTACTGGCGGCGAGCCGCTGGCCAGGCCGGACATTCTCGACCTGGCCGAGCGTGTGGTGCGGACCCACGGCCGCGAGCTGGTCATTCTGACCAATGGGACCTTGTTCACCGGGGAGCGCTTAACCCGCCTGGTGGCACTGGCCGAGGCCGCCGAGGCGCACACGCCGACCAACAACGCCGCGGCCCACGCTCCGGTCCCGGGTTTGCGAATCCAAGTTAGCCTGGATGGTCCAACGGCTGAGATCAATGATCCGATTCGTGGCGCCGGCACCTTCACGCGCATCGTGGAGGGCGTGGACATCGCCGTGGCTGCCGGCCTGCGACCGACGCTCACGGCGACGATCTTGCGTCACAACCTCGATGCGCTCGACGACATTGTGCGGCTCGCCCACGCCCATGGTGTGCGGAACGTGCACCTGTTGTGGCCGCACCGGCGTGGACGCGTGTTGGAGGGCAGGCTGGGTGACCTACCGGCCGCCGAAGAGATTCTCGCGGTCGTGCGCAAGGCGCGTGCTGTGGCCACGGAACTGGGTGTGTCGATCGACAACATCGAAGAATTTCGTCTCCGGCTCGACGGCAGTCCGGGCGTGAAGAACGATCTGACCGGCGCGGGCTGGAGCAGCCTCTGCCTCTACACGGACGGCAATCTGTATCCGTCTCCGTCCATGGCCGGTGTTCCGGAGCTGCGATGCGGCGATATGGCCGAACGGCGGCTCGAGGACATCTGGAAGACAAGCGCCGTGTTGCGCGATCTGCGGGACGCCACCGTCGAGCGGAAACCGTTGTGCCGGTCTTGCTCGTTACGTTTTCTGTGTGGCGGTGGAGATGTCGAGCACGGGTACTGGCCGGCGGCAGCCCAAGGGCAGAGCCGACGGTCGGCGTTCGTGGCGCACGATCCGTATTGCGAATTGTACAAAGGGTTGGCCGACGACGCCTTCCGCGATCTCGTCGCCGAGGGGCGGTCGACGGTGCAGCCGAACTCGGGGTACGACCGTCCCGTCGTGCTGCGCGGGATGGGCGAGCACACGTTGCGCGACGAGGACACGATCGTGCGGACAACACACTCAGCCTGTGTGCTCTCGGCCGAGGTGCTCGACAAATCCCGGTTGACCGTCCGTGATTTTTACGGCGACGCGGCCGAGAAGCCCCAGGAGGAACTGTGCTGTCCGGTTCAGCCTGAACCGGACGACCTGACGCACATCCCCAAGGAAGTGGTCGAGCGGTTCTATGGGTGTGGCAGTCCGGTGACGGCGGCCGCTCTCGCCCCGGGCGAATCGATGGTCGATCTGGGGTCTGGGGCCGGGATTGACTGCTTCATCGCGGCCAAGAAGGTCGGGCCTGAGGGGCATATCTACGGCGTCGACATGACCGACCAGATGCTGTCGGTGGCCCGCGAGTGTCAGTCGCAGGTGGCCGAGGCGCTGGGTTATGACGCCGTCGAATTCCGACAGGGCTTCTTGGAAGAGATTCCGGTCGAGAACGCCATGGTCGACGTGGTGACGTCGAACTGCGTGATCAATCTGTCACCGGACAAGCCGCGCGTCTTTCGCGAGATCTGGCGCGTGTTGAAGGATCACGGTCGTCTGGTTGTGGCCGATATCGTGTCCGAAGACGAAGTGCCGCCAAAGATGCGAGCCGACGGACAGCTGTGGGGCGAGTGCATCTCCGGCGCGCTCACGGAAGAGGCCTTCCTGGCCGGCGTCGAAAAGGCTGGGTTCTACGGGGTGTCGGTGCTGAAGAAGACCTTCTGGCGAGAGGTCGAGGGGTGCAAGTTCTACTCCGTGACGGTGCGCGGCTATAAGTTCGAGAAGAAGGCGGGGTGCCAGTTCGTCGGACAGTTCGCCATCTATCTGGGACCGCAGAAAGCGGTCATTGATGAGGAAGGGCACCTGTTTCCGCGGGGTGAGGCCGTCGAGGTGTGCACGGATACCGCCGCCAAGTTGTCCCGTGCACCCTACGCCGGGGCCTTTTCGATCGTGGACGGCCCGAACGGAAGCCGGGACATGACCGCCGGGCCGGACGACGCGGCCTGTTGCGAGCCCGGTTCAGATTGTTGCTAGTCCCCTGTCAGCCTTTGGCACGCGTGCGCCGCGCTACCGACGTGTCAATGAACTACGGTGGCAGGCGATCCGCAGGGCGCGGCTAGTAGGTGGTCCGTTCTGCCCCTGGGCGATGCGCGTCCAAGGTGAATCTCGCCTCTGGCGCGCCTCGGTTGGATAGGCGCGCCGCCACGTAGTCACCGACCGCCGGGCCGTGTTTGAAGCCGTGTCCAGACCCGGCTCCGACGAGCCAGACATTGTCGTGATCCGGATGTTGGTCGATGAGAAAGTCCCCCGTCCCGCTGTTGGTGTAGGGGCACACGCGCGCTTCGAGCAACGGCGCGCGCTCGAGTGCCGGAACCCGCCTCGATAGCACCATCCGTGCCACCTCCAAGGCGTCGTCAGAGACCGCGCGCTCACTCGAGTCCGGGTCAAACGGGGGACCAGGGTGATGGAGGCCGATTTTGAAGCCGCGTCCTTCGAGATCGGGAACGCCGTACACACCGCCCGCGGCGTCGATCCACGCTGGCATCTCCGATGGACCGAACCGTCGATCGCCCGGCTCCGCCCCGAAGAAGAACACGTCCTGCCGCGTCGACCGCATGCGTTCGCTCGCCACCTCCGGGAACAGCTTGGGCAGCCAGGGGCCACACGCGAACACATAGGTGCCGGCGGTGAGTCGGCTGCCATCGCTGATGACCAGACCGTCGATGGCCCCCTCCCCGGTCGGGGCCGAGACAGCCGCGACACGATAATCGACGCTCTGCTTCACAGCCTGACGCACCACCATCTGCACTGCGCGCCGTGCCATGATGACGCCGGCCTCCGGTTCGAAGAGGCCGCGGGTGATGGGGCCGAACGTGAACTGCGGGAACCGCTGCTCGAGGGCGTCACGATCTAGGGATTCGAACGGGACGTGCAAGCGGGTCAAGGTCTCAATGGTGGCATCGGTTGTGTCGTCGTCGTCGCGGGCCATCCACAACGCACCGGTCCGGGTGAACAGGTCTTGGCGGTAGGTGCGGAACAGTTCGCGCCATTCGTAGGCAGACCGTTGAGCCCACTGCGAGTAGAGCAGGTCCGCGCCATATCCGACGCGCATGACACGGGTGGCACCGCTGGAACTGGAGCGGGTGTTGCCGGCGCCGAACGCGTCAACCAGCGTCACGGACCGTCCCGCGCGACGGAGTTGCAGCGCGGTCCACGCGCCGAAGACACCAGCGCCAACGACGACCACATCGGAAGAGCGAGGCATAGCGTGCGAGTAATCCGCGACCTGCAAGAGGCGGGACGCTCCTGAACACCACTGGCGCCCGCACCGGCTCCCGGGGGCGCAATCCCGTCTCGTCACGGTGCGCCGTCCCGTCGAATTGCTAGACTAGCACCGAATTGACTGACTGGGTTGAGGTCCATCCTGGCGCGGTCCATCTACCGAGATTTCTCGCGCTGGCTGAACAGCGCCGGGTGGTGGAGCAGTGCCGAGCTATTGGCTCCGGGCCGACCGGATGGTACGTCCCGACCGTGCGCGGTGGCGGAAAGATGCGTGTGCGGATGGTGTGTCTGGGTCGGCACTGGAACGCCCGGACATACCGCTATCAGGCGAGTCGCGGCGACCACGATGGGCGGCCCGCGCCGCCCTTGCCGTCGTCTTTGTCCGCGATTGCACAACGGATCGCAGGGGCCGCCGGCATGCGACTGACCCCAGATGTCTGCATCCTGAACCACTACGACGCGGTCGGCAAGATGGGGCTCCACCAGGACAAGGACGAGCGCCCGGACGCGCTGGAGGCCTGCATTCCGGTCGTGTCACTGTCGCTGGGTGACACCGCGAAATTCATCATCGGAGGGCTCGATCGACGAGACCCCAAGGTGATGGTACGGCTGGAGTCTGGCGACGGATTCGTCTTGGGTGGGCAAAGCCGCCTCCGGTTTCACGGCGTGGCGGCGATCGTGCCGTGCACGGGGCCACCTGAACTGGAGCTTGACGGGCGTTTCAACTTGACGTTTCGCGAGGGCGCAACCGGGTGAGCAGCCGATGCCGAAGGAACCGCGATTGCCAGATTTGCTCTCAAGCACCTGAATCGTGGCCGCAGAACCGTCGTGGAGTGCCAATCGCCCCTCCCCGTGCCCGTTCGACCCCCGGATACGCCCCCTGGGTGAAATTTTCGATCCGGTCCGTTGATTAGGGCTATCTTATTGCTTGTAGAAGACTTGCACTGAAACACGGGTCTGTCTATGAACCCGTCTGTAGGAGCCAAACATGCATAAGCCGATTAAATACGCCGAAAAGGGACTCACGATGCTGGCCGACGCCGGCTTCAGGGCCTTCGATCTGGTGAACCAATACAGCCAAAACGCGTCGTTCATCCCCGCGTGGGCTGACAAGCCGTTGCTCAAGTCGACTGAAAAAGTGAAGCCGGAACTGGGCTGGCCCCGTGAGACGGATTCGCTGTGTCCCAAGTGCGTGCGTGAGGCGCGACAGGAAATTCTTGACGGCAAGCGCGACTACAAGATCTTGATCAACGAGAAGGTCGGTGAGATCAAGGCCAACATTATTGAGCGAGACGGCAAGATTCTGATGGTGAAGGACTGTCCGCAGCACGGCCACTTCGAGGACGTGATGGCCATGGACACCGCATTCTTCAAGCATCTTGAGGACTCGTTCCCCGGCAGCGACATGCGGGCGCACAACGACGAGAAGCTGCACAACCACGGCAGCAGCACCATCAAGTACGGTCGTGGCTCGGTGCTGACGATCGACCTGACCAATCGTTGCAACATGATGTGCGACCCGTGCTTCATGGATGCGAACCAGGTTGGGTTCGTGCACGAGCTCGGGTGGGACGACATCAAGACGCTGCTCGACAACGCGATCTCCATCAAGCCGCGCCGGCAGATGTCGGTGCAGTTCTCTGGCGGGGAGCCGAGCATTTCTCCGTATTTCCTCGATGCTATTCGGTATGCGCGTAAGGTCGGCTACAACAGCGTGCAGGCCGCGACCAACGGCATCGAGTTCGCCAAGAGCCCGGACTTTGCGCGAGCGGCCGCCGATGCTGGGCTGCGCTACGCGTATCTCCAGTTCGACGGCGTCGGGAATGCGGCCAACTCGCACCGGCTGGTTGGGAACCTGTTCGACGTCAAGCTGAGGGCTATCGAGAATCTGCACAAGGCCGGTGTGGACATCGTGCCGGTCATCACGATTCTCAATGGCATTAACAACGAGCAGGTTGGACGGGTGGTGCAGTTTGCGCTCGACAACCCCAAGAAGATCAACTTCCTGTCATTCCAGCCGGTGTCGTTCACCGGTCGTGACGAGGAGATCACCGACGAGCGTCGCCACGCGCAGCGCTACACGCTCTCTCACTTGGCGCACGACGTGAAGAATCAGACGGGAATCGGAGAACCGATTCGCGACTGGTTCCCCATCTCGTTCATGGGCACGTTCACCGATTCCGCCGATTTCATGCACGGGCCCCAGGCCGACTGGGGACAACTCAATTGTGGCTGCCACCCGAACTGCGGGATCGGGATGGCCATCATGATCGACAAGGAAACGAAGGAATCGGTCCCGGTCACTGCCTTTCTGAAGGCCGAGCGACTGGCCAAGGACTTGGGCAGGGTCACGGACGGTGGACGCAGCCGGAAAATTGCCACGCTTGGGATGGCGATGGCGCTGATTCGGAACTATGACCCCTTCCGGGCGCCGACTCACTTTAAGCTGTGGGATCTGGTTCAGAAGTTTGACAAGACGTTCGGGGCATCCGGTAAGGACTACGGCAAGGTCACGGGCGACCGGACCCAGGCAGATATCGCCAAGCGACGGGGTGACCGATGGAACTTCCTGTTCATTGCGGGGATGTGGTTCCAGGACCTGTTCAACTACGATTTCCGCCGGACCGAGCGCTGCATCATCCCGTATGCGACGCAGGAAGGCGAGATCTCCTTCTGTGCCTACAACACCGGGGTCGGCTGGCGGAACATCATCGAGAAGATGCACATGACGGCCACGCTCACCAAGTGGTACGACGAGCATGGACGTCACGAAATCTTCGCCGGTGGGAACGACGTGGACCTGACCAGCACAGAGCACAACCTCGTGCTTGATCCCGAGGCGGTGGCGGCCGGGCTGCAAACCGACTTGGATGATCAAGGTATCGTCAAGAATGCGCGGCAAGAGAAAATCGCAGCGCGTGACGAGAGCAAGAAGAAAGCTGATGACGAGCGGATGGCTGCGCTCTACCGTCAGCACGTCCTGAAGGAGGCGGCGCCGGAGGAAAGTGGCGTCATCCAGATTCAGGGACTCGGTGGCAAGAAGAAAGATGAGTCGGTCGGCGTGGGGTAGTCCTGCGCCACCGCTGAATTCGGTCTTCTGAATTCGGTCCTCTCATTCGGTCTTCGCTGGAAACAAGAACGGGCCGTGCGGCACTGCCGCACGGCCCGTTTTTCATTTCCTGGAGCCTGTTACGCCTTTGGCGCAATCAGCGCGTCCAGTGCGACCAGGCCCTGCCCCTCGGGCAGCACGAGGACGGGGTTCAACTCGGCACTCTGGAGGCTGTCGCGGTGTGTGACCGCGAAACGGGAGAGCGCGGCCAACGCCGCCGCGGTGGCGTCGAGGTCGCCACGGGGCCGGCCCCGAACCCCTTCGAGCACCGGGAACCCACGGAGCTCGCGCATCATCCGATGCGCCTCCTGCTCATCGAACGGCGCCACGCGGAAGGCGACATCCTTGAGAACCTCCACAAAGATGCCCCCGAGCCCAAACATCACGACCGGACCGAATGTCGGATCCTGCTGAACGCCCATGATCGTCTCCACCCCATCCGAGATCATGGCGGACACGAGGACCCCGTCGAGCCGGGCATCCGGACAGGCCACCCGCGCGCGTTCCGTGATGGCCGCGAAGGCGTCGGTGACCTCGTCCGCCGAGTCCAGACCGAGCATCACTCCGCCGATGTCGGTCTTGTGGGGAATCTCTGGTGACGCGACTTTGAGGGCCACCGGATAGCCGAGTGCGGTGGCCGCCGCGACCGCCTCCAGCGCCGTGGCGCAGACACGCTCGTCGACAGTCGACACGCCGGCGTCAGAAAACAACGCCTTGGCCACGGCTTCACTGATCGGGGCAGGTGGCAGCCGCGACGCAGGCTGTTCGGGGGGCGCCATATCGGAGAGCGTCCGTCCGAACGCTTCGCTGAAACCTGACAGTGCGTCCACCGCCCGAACGGCGCGGGTTGGGTCTTCGAATACGGGGCAGCCTGACTCCTCGTAGCGGCCGACCACTTCGCGCGGTCCTACGATCGAGAGCACCAGGAGGCACTGCGGATACGCCGCTTTGGCAGCCCGCAGGCTCTCGCTGATGGGACCCACCATCCCCTGGGCGGCCGCGACATAGGTGAAGAACGCGATGATGGAGTCGTACGTGCCCTCCGCCAGCATCACCTCGAGGTTGGTGCCCACCAGGCCGGGATCGTTGAAGGCATGAGCCGTGATGTCGACCGGATTTCGCGGTGACGCGAAGGGCAGCGCCGCCTTCAGCCGAGTCTGGGCCGCGTCGCTCATCGGCGTCACGTCCAGCCCGCGCTGTACCGCTTCGTCAGCCATTTGCACGCCGACCCCACCGGAGATGCTCATGAGTCCGACACGGCGGCTGGCGGGAAATGTACCGAATGAGGCGGCGTACGCGATGTCGAGCATCTCTTCCGTGCTCGTGGCTCTGTAGACGCCAAACTGTCGAAAGACACCCGCGTAGACCGCATCCGATCCGGCCAAGGCCGCCGTGTGCGACCGCACGGCGGCCGCTCCAATCTCGGTGCGACCGACTTTCTGGAAAATGACCGGCTTGCCACGTTCGTGCGCCAGCGCCAGCGATGCGAACAGTCGGTCGCGGTCACGGATGCCTTCGGCGTAGGCCACGATCACCGAGACGTCTGGATGGTTGGCGAGCCAGCCGATGGTTTCTGCCACGTCCACGTCGCACTCGTTGCCGGTGGTCACCCAGAACCGGATGCCGATGCCTCGCATCGTCGCGATGAGCGACAGGTGCGCGCCGTAGGCGCCGCTCTGACTCACCACGCCGACGCGCCCGGTGCGCGGCCGACCCGCCTCGAACGTCGACGTGAAGGTCCCGAAGAAGCCATGCTGAGCGTTGTAGACGCCCAGGCAGTTTGGTCCAATGATCCGCATCCCCGTCGAGCGCGAGATGTCGCCGAGCGCCATCTGGGCGAGTCGACCCTCGTCGCCCAACTCGGCGAACCCGGCGCTGAAAATGACGACCGCTTTGACACCGGCGGCGGCGCAGGCCCCGGTCGTCTCGACCACGCGCGCGGCCGGCACCGCGATGACCGCGGTGTCGACCGGACCCGGTACGTCGGCGATGCTCGCGAAGGACTCGAGGCCTTGCACGGTGTCGCGGTTCGGATTGACCGGGTAAATCGGCCCTGCGAATCCGGCGTCCTTGGTGTAATGGAGCGGTCGCCCGCCGATGCGGGTGGGGTCGTTCGAGGCCCCGATGATGGCAAACGAGCCCGGTTCCAGCAGGGCGGTCAACGAATCGGTGGGAGGTGCGTGAGAGAGAACGGGCATATGCAGCGATTCTACCGGATTCGCCAATGGCGGCTGTCGTGCGTCGATCCGTACGGTCAACTCACGTGCCGGCCAACACGCCTACGGGGGAAGGAGCCCGACACCAGCGGTTACGGCGCGAGACATCCGCACCGCGGTGCCTACGCACGGTTGGTCGATGTTCTTGATGTTTGCTGCTCACACGGGCCTGGTCACGCGGAGGCCTGGCGGGCCCTACACATGTACGATGCTACCCGCCGCGCGTGTGCATCTCCAGATGCGGCTGATTCTGCAGGGTCTCGATCGGGATGAGGGCAGAGCGGTCGTCTGAAGCCAGGCGGTCTTCGGCGCCGCGGTCGTCTCTGGCCGCCCAGGTGCTGCTGATGAGGCTCCGGAGGCCCTCGGCGCCGGCTCCGGCGCGGAGCGGTCCGCGCAGGTCGGTGCCGGCGTGGGCGTAGAGACAGCGATACCAGACTCCATCCGCGGTCAGGCGGCTTCGGTCACACAGTCGGCAGAACGGCTCGGTGGTCGATGAGATGATGCCGAACACGGTGCCGTCCGGCAGTGTGAATCGGTCGGCCGGGGCGGCCGTGTCTTCGTCGACGGGGGTGACGGTCCCGTAGTGCACGGACAGGCGCTCGAGCATCTCTTGGCGGGAAACCACGTCCGCCATGGACCAGCGAGTCGCGCCGCCGACATCCATGTACTCGATGAACCGCACCTCAGCTCCGAGACCCCGGCCGTATTCCAACATCGGGATCAACTCGTCGTCATTGACGCCGCGAATGACGACCGTGTCGATTTTGAGGCTGTCGAAACCCGCGGCCGCCGCGGCCTCAAGACCCCGCATTACGGCCGGGAGACTGTCGAAGCGCGTTAACGCCTGAAAGCGGTCGGGGTGGAGGGTGTCGAGGCTGACGGTGATGCGCGGTAACCCAGCGGCACGGAGGTTCGAGACCTGGTCCGCTAGCAAGATGCCGTTCGTGGTGAGCGCCAGGTCGGTCAGCGCTGACTTGCGACTCAAGAGCTGGAGCAGGTCGGGGAGGTCTTTGCGCAGGAGTGGCTCGCCACCGGTGAGTCGTACCTTCGTCGTGCCTAACGAGGTAAAGACGTCGACCAAGGTCTCGATTTCCTCGAACGTCAGAATGTCGGCGCGCGGAAGCCACACATAGTCGCGCTCCGGCATGCAGTACTGGCACCGGAGGTTGCACCGGTCCGTGACCGACAAACGTAGGTTCGCGAGCGGCCGGCCAAGTCTATCCTGCACCCCCATTGGAGCCATTATGCCACGCGTCTCGACTGTCTTCGCTCTCGGCCAGGCGCGTTCGACGTATAATTCGCGCAGATGCTCCGGTCCCACCGTGCAGGCTTCCCTCGAGTCGCTCCTTCGGCGTTTGTAGACCACAGCGCGCAGGTCATCGGCGATGTCGAGATCGGCGACGACAGCAGTGTCTGGATGAACGTCGTGATCCGAGGGGACGTGAATCGGATTCGGGTTGGGTCTCGTACGAATATCCAGGATGGCAGCGTCGTGCATGTGCAGCGCGATACTCATCCGACGTTGATCGGGGATGAGGTGACGGTAGGTCACGCCGCGATTCTCCACGGGTGTGTCGTGGAGGACCGGTGTCTGATCGGGATGGGCGCGATCGTACTGAACGGCGCCGTGATCGGTTCAGGCTCTATCGTGGCTGCTGGCACGCTGGTCGTCGAGGGGACGGACATTCCCCCGGGGTCGCTGGTCATGGGAAATCCCGGACGAATTCGTCGACCGATCACGGAGGCCGAAGCCGCCTCCATTGGGCGCTACGCCGCCAACTACGTCGGCTACAAGACCGAGTTCGAAGCGTAGCCGAACACCGGCGGCCGGGGGAGCGGACGCGGGGGAACGGGCAGAGCCGCGAAGGGTGAGCGACGTCGGGAGGGGCGGCTACGCCGCCCAAGCGCGCGACAATGCG
>CAWWAF010000058.1:0-24166 GCA_963934795.1 uncultured bacterium | reverse complement strand
CGGACAATCCACCGCCAGAGCCACCACCACCGCCGCCGCCGGCTGCGGAGCCGCCACCGCCACCGCCACCGCCACCGCCGCCGCCGCCACCGCCGCCACCACCACCGGCGCCACCGGCGCCGCTGACTGAGGAAGAGCTCTTCGCGCGGATGTCCCTGGACGAGTTGAACAGCACGTCCCCGCTTGACTCCGTGTTCTTCGAGTTGGACCAGTCGGAGTTGCAGCCGGCCGGACAGGCTGCCTTACGACGAAACGTGGAGTGGCTTCAGAAGTGGGCCGGCACCCGAGTGACGGTGCAAGGACACTGTGACGACCGCGGCACCAATGAGTACAACTTGGCTCTGGGTGAGCGGCGCGCCGCCTCGGTCAAGGAGTACATGGTGAGCCTTGGTATCGGTGGCAACCGGATCGCGACGGTCAGTCAAGGCGAAGAGTCGCCGGTGTGTACCGACCAGCACGAAGGGTGCTGGTCGCGTAATCGCCGCGGCGCTTTCGTCGTGACCGCAAAGTAGACATCGGCGTCCTGGTCGGGTCCCACGGCGGGCGCCCGATTGAGATCAGTCCGACGATCAAGGTGCGCGTGCGTCCTGGGGACCTCCCTGGGCGTACGCGTTTTTCTGTGTACGCCGCTCCTAAGTCGTGACAGCCCCCATGGGTGCCTGTCGGGTCGGGCGCCTGGGAGGGGCATACCGGTGGCCTGAGGGGCAAACCGGCACCCGAAGCCGCCAACGGGGTGTGATCCAGGGGGGAGCGTCGGCAGGGCTGTGGTCAGGGGGCAAGCATCCGCCACAGATCTTGTGCTCCGACACGGTGCCTGGCCACCTCTTCCCCGTTCAGCAGGAGTACGGGAATATCGTCGCCGTACCGCCGTTCAAGGGAGACGTCGGTCGAGATGTCGATCTCGGTAAGCACGAATGCTCGGCGTCGACGAAGTCCGGCAATGACCGTCTTCATCTCGTCACACAGATGGCAGCCAGGCCGGGTATACAGTGTGAGTTCCATACCGAGGCCACGTCAGGCCAGCCGTCGATCGTCTACGGCCGGGCCGAGGTGTCATTGATCTGGCGGCTAAGGGCGCGGGCCGCTTCGAGGGGATCGGGCGACGCGATAATGGGCCGTCCTACCACGAGATAGCTTGATCCGGCGGCCAGGGCGTCTGCTGCGCTGAGCGTCCGGACTTGATCGTCTCCGCCGGTGACGCTGCCGCTCGGCCCGCCCCTGATTCCCGGGGTGACGATGACGGGGTCTGACCCGAGACGTGCGCGTAGGCGGGAGACTTCGCGTGGCGACGCGACGACCCCGTCGCACCCAGCCGTGGTCGCCAGCTCGGCCAGCGATTCGACCTGTTCAGGGAGTCCACGGTGGACCCCGATCCGTCCGAGCTCGGACGGGTCGAGGCTGGTTAGCACGGTCACGGCGACGACGATCGGCGGCCGTTCTGACTCTCGGGCCGCGCTGGCCGCAGCCTCCAGCATCGTTCGACCGCCGGATCCGTGCACGGTGACCATCCATGCCCCCAAGCGTGATGCCGCGCGCACCGCGTCCCCAACGACCGTCGGGATGTCGTGGAACTTGAGATCCAGGAACACGCGATCTCCGCGCGCGGCGAGCGCGCTGACCAGTGCCGGGCCTTCGCTGGTGAACAATCGGCTGCCGATTTTGAAACCGCCGACCACGCCGCGAAGCTGGTCTGCGAGTTCGAGGGCTCTGGCTCGGGTGTCGACATCGAGCGCGACGAGGAGCTGGTTCACGTCGTCTATCCTCTCGTGGTGTCCAGGGTGCCCACCAGATCCGCGACGGTGGGGACCGCGTGACGCTGCAGGTAGTCGGCCAGTCCGTCTCGGAGCTTGTCCCACACGAACGGGTCGACAAAGTTGGCGGTACCGACCTGCACCGCCGTGGCCCCGGCGATGATGAATTCGAGCGCGTCCGCGGCCGTCATGATGCCACCCATGCCAATGATGGGCAGATCGGCTGCCGCTTGTCGGCACTCGTGCACCATGCGTACGGCAATGGGCCTGATGGCCGGCCCACTCAGCCCGCCGACCACGTTCGAGAGCTTCGGCCGTCGCGTCTCGACATCGATCGCCATGGCGAGAAAGGTGTTGACCAGTGACACCGCATCGGCGCCAGCGTCGCGGGCGGCGACGGCGAACGACGCGACGTCAGTGACGTTCGGCGTGAGTTTGGGAATGACCGGTAACGTGGTGACCTTGCGCACCGCCGACACCACGTCATGTGTTCCCTGCAGCGAAGAACCGAACATCATGCCGCCCTTCGAAATATTCGGGCACGAAATGTTCAGCTCGATGGCGCCAACCCCGCCGGCGTTGTCCAGGATGCGTGCGATCTCGGCGTACTCCTCCACGGCGGAGCCGCAGATGTTGACGATCACGACCGCGCCCAGGTTTCGCAGCGCCGGCAGCTTGTCGTCGACGAAGCGGTGCACACCGATGCCCTGGAGGCCGATGGCGTTCAACATGCCGCTGGGCGTTTCGACGATACGGGCCGGCGGGTGTCCTTCGCGCTCTTCCAGGAACAGACCCTTGACCGCCACGCCTCCGAGGGTCGAGAGGTCGACGATGCCCTCGTACTCGAGGCCGTAGCCGAAGCATCCGCTGGCGGCGATGAACGGGTTGGCAAGCCGCAGCCCCCCCACGTTCACGGACAGGTCCACACTCATTCGCCCAGTTGCTCCCAGTCCACGGACCCACCGTCGAAAATCGGTCCGTCCAGGCACGATCGGACGAAACGGGTGCCGTCGGGGCCACGCACCGGCACGACGCAGCTGTAGCAGCCGCCGAGGCCGCATCCCATGATCTGCTCCAGGGACACGTCCGTGGTGCGTCCTTCCGCCGTCGCGAGCTCGGTGACCGCGCGCATCATCGGGGTTGGTCCGCACACGTAGAGTCGCACGGGCGTGGCACGATCGGTCGAGGCGAACGCGGTGCGGAGCGGGACCGTGATATTGCCGTGGTCGCCGACACTGCCGTCGTCGGTCGACAGCCGGAGATGCACACCGAGGGCGTCGAACATGTCCACGTAGAACAGGTCCTCACTGCGCCGTCCCCCGTAGAAGAGTGTGGTGTCGACCTGTCGCGCCCGGAGGCTCGTGGCCAGCGTGGCGAATGGTGCCAACCCGACCCCGCCGGCGACCAGCCAAGCCGCCTCGGGCGGTGCAGCGAGTGAAAACGGTCGTCCGAGCGGACCCAGGCACTGGACGCGATCTCCCGCTCGCAGCTCGTAGAGGGCCTGCGTGGTCACGCCGATCCGCTTGTTCAGCAGGGAGAACCCCGTTGTACGGCCGTTGTCGTCCCGCAGGATCTGGAACACCGAAAAGGGACGCCGCAACAACGGGTGGTGACCCGACGTGGCCTTGACCATGACGAACTGGCCCGGCTGTGCCTGGTCCGCTAACTGCGGGGCCGCCAGGCTCACGGTGTTGTAGTCGCGCGAGAGTTGGGTATTGGACAGGACGACCGCGTCCACGTCGACCGGCATACGGAGGCGAGTATACCCGAACCCGTCACATCTCCTGGCCCGCAGCGGGCGGCGGGGCTGATGGCTTGGATATCGTGGCACCCTTGCACTAGAATCGGGGTGTCTCTTTAATGTCGACCCAGAGAGGTCGCAAAGAGGTAAGACCGTGTCCCTTCCTAAAACCGTTTCCTGCGTCCTATCCAGCCGCGCCCTGCGCCGTGGGGGTCCGTCCTCGCGCTGCGGTGTGTTGCATCCAGCGTCTGAGGAGTCTCTGTGCCTGTCGTGATGGCGGCCGACCAGGTCGCTCGCAGTATTACCCGAATTGCCCATGAGGTGGTTGAACGCCACCGCACGCTCGACAATCTGGCGTTGATCGGGATACGCACCCGTGGCGTGCCGATTGCCCGTCGCTTGGCGGCTGGGCTACTCGACATCACCGGGACGACCGTGCCCACGGGTGTGCTCGACATCACGCTGTATCGCGACGACTTGATGCGGCACGCGGTCGGCCCGCAGCCGGTGTTGCGCAAGACGGACATCGACTTTTCCATCGACGATCGCCGGATCCTGCTGGTAGATGATGTGTTGTACACCGGCCGGACGATTCGCGCCGCGCTCGATGCCCTGATTGATTTTGGCCGACCTGGCGCCATCGAGCTCGTCGTGCTCGTTGATCGCGGGCATCGCGAGTTGCCCATCAAGGCCGACTACGTCGGCAAGAACGTGCCCACCTCGCTCTCTGAAAGCGTGCAGGTCCGATTGGCAGAAGTCGAGGGACTGGACGAGGTCGTGATCCAAGATGCCTCCGCCAACTGACGCGACCGCCGCGGACGGTCTCGCGCCCCCGGTTGGGCTGCGTACGAAGAGTCTGCTCAGCATCAGCGACCTGTCGGTGGACGAGATCTCGCTGATTCTCGATACCGCCGAAGCGATGAAAGAGGTCGGGACACGGTCCATCAAGAAAGTGCCCGCGCTCCGAGGCCGGACCGTGGTGAACCTGTTTTTCGAGGCCAGCACGCGTACGCGCACCTCCTTCGAGGTGGCGCAGAAGCGATTGAGCGCCGACACGATCAACATCGCCGCGGGCGGTTCGAGCGTCGTCAAGGGCGAAACCCTGACGGATACGGTGCGCAATCTGGAGGCGATGGCGCCCGATATCATCGTCATCCGTCATCCGTCGGCGGGAGCCGGCCGCCTCGTAGCGGACCTGTGCCGGGCCCGCGTCATCAACGCGGGCGACGGGATGCACGAGCATCCAACGCAGGCGCTGCTGGATGCGTTAACCATCCGTGAGCGGAAGGGACGCATCAAGGGTCTCAAAGTGTCGATTGTCGGCGACCTGCTCCACAGCCGTGTGCTCAGGTCGAACGTGCTCCTCCTGCGCGCGCTCGGCGCGGACGTCAGCGTCTGCGGCCCGGCCACCATGATGTTGCCGGACATGGCTCGGCTTGGCGTGCGAGCCACCACGTCGATCGACGAGGCGGTGGACGGTGCCGATGTGGTGATGTTGCTCAGGATTCAACTTGAGCGGATGGGCGGCTATTTCTTTCCGTCGTTGCGGGAGTACTTTCAACTCTTCGGCATGACGCCGGAACGGCTGAAACTGGCCAGTCCAGACGCCATCATCATGCACCCCGGGCCTATGAATCGAGGCGTCGAGATCGCGTCTGAGGTCGCGGATGGACCGGGCTCGGTCATTCTCGAGCAAGTCGCCAACGGGGTCGCGGTGCGGATGGCGGTGCTCTATTTACTGGCGGACGAACCGCAGGCGTGAGCCCGCAGCTTGGGGCGTAGCCCCGTCTAAGGGAGAACGGTGGGCGACGAAACACGGATGGTGCTCAGGGGCGGGCACGTTGTTGACCCTGTCAACGGCGTGAATGGCCCGGCCGACGTCGCGATTGCTGACGGTCGAGTCGTGGCGGTGGGCCGCGACCTGCCCATCGAGCCCGGCACGACCGTGATCGCGGTGCCGCGACACGGCGTCGTGTGTCCTGGGTTCATAGACATGCACGCGCATCTGCGAGAGCCGGGGGAAGAGCACAAGGAAACGGTGGCCACCGGCGTGGCGGCTGCCGTGGCTGGTGGCTTCACGGCGGTCGCCTGTATGCCGAACACCATTCCCGTCAACGACCACGCCGGCGTGACTCGATTGATTCAACGGAAGGCCGCCGAGGCCGGGCTCGCCCGTGTGTATCCGGTCGGCGCGGTCACCAAGGGGCGGGATGGTGAGCATCTGGCCGAGATCGGGGAGCTGCACGCAGCCGGATGTGTGGCGATTTCTGATGACGGTCGACCGGTGGCCAACGCGCTGTTGATGCGCAGAGCCTTGGAGTACGCGTCGATGTTCGACATGCCGGTCGTCGACCATTGCGAGGACCGCTCGCTGGCTGGAGACGGTGTCGCACATGAGGGGTATCAGGGCGCGGTGCTCGGCCTCCGCGGATTGCCGGCGGCCGCTGAAGAGATGATCGCCGCGCGCGATGTCGTCTTGAGCGGATGCACCGGTGCGCCGGTCCATCTTGCGCATCTGAGCACGCGAGGAGCGGTGCGCGTGGTGCGCGACGGGAAGTCGCGTGGTGTGTCGGTCACCTGCGAGGTGACGCCCCACCATCTGACCTTGACCGACGACCGACTCGTTGGGTACGACACCAACTACAAGATGAACCCACCGCTGCGCGAAACCGCGGACATCGAGGGGCTGCTGGATGGGGTACGAGATGGCACGGTTGATTGCATTGCGACCGATCACGCGCCGCACCACTACGACGAGAAGGACGTGGAGTTCGACAGAGCTCCTTTCGGTGTGATCGGTCTGGAGACGGCCGTGTCGGTGTGTCTCGACCGGCTCGTGCACGCCGGCCACATCCCGCTCGTCCGATTGGTTGAGTTGTTGTCGGTGAACCCGGCCAGCATCTTACGGGTGCCCGGAGGCACGCTCGGTGTGGGTGTCCCAGCCGACATCACGGTGCTCGCCCCGGATCTGGCGGTCACGGTGGATCCATCTGCATTCCGATCCCTGGCGCGCAACACCCCGTTTGATGGATGGGTGCTGCGTGGAGGTGTGGCCGCGACGATCGTCGGTGGGCGGGTGGTGTACGCCAACGCCCAGGCGGACGGCGCCGGTGCGTTCGCCAATGCCATGACCCCGGTGTCTACCCCGAGCACCGCCTCCTGATGCGTCTGCCCCCGGTATCGGCTCCGGTCTCGCCTGGTCACGCATGACCGCCAAGCACACGTTGCGAGGGAGCACGGCGAGTCCGCTGTCGGCGTCCAACCTGCGCCGCTTGAAGGCGCCGCTCGACCAGCTGTACGACACGTTCAATCACGCCGAGTCGGCGGTCGACCCGGTGCACGTTGTACGGCGCTACACCGCGCCCGAGGACCAGGAAGTAGTGGCGTTCTGCGCTGCGGCATTGGCGTTCGGGCGTGTGGCCAGCGTGCTGGACTCTATAGAGTCGTTGCTCGTCGTGCTGGGCCCACACCCCGCCGCGTTCATCCGCGACTTTGATCCTGTTCGAGACGCCGAACCACTGCGTCCGCTGGTCCACCGCTGGATCCGTGGTATCGATCTGGTCGCGCTCCTGTGGATTCTGCGCTGCATGCTGACCGAGGAGGGATCCATCGAGGGGTACTTTCTCGCCGGCGACCACGCGTTGGACCCTGACGTGGGCCTCGCGCTGAATGCCTTCTCCGGACGCGCCAGAGCAATCGACCTCACGACGATCTATGGCGCTTCGGGTGGACGGCGCGGGGTGGACTATTTCTTCCCATGCCCCGACGGAGGCAGCGCCTGCAAGCGCTTGAATCTGTTTCTTCGGTGGATGGTACGACGAGATGCGGTCGACTTTGGACTCTGGTCGCGGGTGTCACCTTCCACGCTGGTGATCCCGCTCGACACCCACGTCATCCGGATTGGTCAGTGCCTCGGCTTGACCCGTTACCGGAGTCCCGGATGGCGAATGGCGAGGCAGATCACCGATTCACTCCGGCGACTCGACCCCGACGACCCGACCCGGTACGACTTTGCGTTGTGTCACCTGGGGATGATGGACGCATGTGGATTCAGTCGGCCGCAACGTGACGACCACTGCCCCTTGCGCGGGGTGTGCCTGCCAACTGGCCGTAGGCGTCGAGGGTCCGCTGGACCATTCGTTCAACGCTGAATTCGTCGCGTACCCGTTCTTTCGCCGCCGCTCCGAGCTGGGCCCGGCGCGCCGGATCCTTCAGCAGCATGACGATGGCGGCGGCGAGCGCGTTCGCATCTCGGACCGGCACCAAGACGCCGGTGTGTCCGTCGACGACGACTTCGGGGATCCCGCCGGCTTGGGTGGCGACCGTCGCCTGACCGATGGCCATCGCATCCAGGAGAACGGAGCCCATGCCCTCGGTGACTGAGCTCAACGCGAAGAGGTCGAAGCCCTTCTGGAGCGACAGTGCGTCCGGGCGAAAACCGGCGAGCAGGACGTGTCGTTCGAGATGCAGTTCTCGGATCTGGTGCCGGAGCTTGGGTTCCAGTTCGCCCTCACCGACGATCACGAACCGTGCGTCCGGCACGGCCCGGATGACGACCGCCGCGGCCGAGATCAGATACCGGTGGCCTTTGTGAGGGACGAGTGCCGCGACGTTGCCGACGAGCGGCGCGCCGGCCGGCAACCACAACTCACCGTGCACGTCGAGCCGCGGGGCGGCCGCGACGTGCTCGAGGTCGACCCCGTCGTGGACGATGGTCGTTCGCGTTTCCGCGATGCCATCGGCGACGAGCATCGACCGGATTGCGTCAGACACGCAGAGAAACTGGTCTACCTGCCCGTATTTCCACCGCGAGAAGGCGTTGCGACGGAGATGAAAATCGACGCGTCGTGACACCACGAACGCGGGCGGCGGCTCGAGCCGTGCCAGGGAGCGAGCGAGCGCGACCATCGACACGGCGTGCGCGTCGTGGGCGTGGACCACCGTTGGTCGCATCATCCGCAACACGCGGGACAGTTTCCACGCGGCCCGGAAGTCCATGTCGCCGGACGCGGCGATCGGGATCAGGTCGGGTCCCTCGCTTGCCCGTCGTCGGAGCTCTCCGTCCGGGTGGGCTACCAGCGCCGCACGATGCCCCTGCGCGCGGAGACCCAGCACGGTCAACAGTGCTTGGTTCTGACCGCCTCGCCAGGTCCTCGCCGTGTCCACATGCAGGGAGAACATCGTAGGCGCCGCTAGCGGTCCCCGCGGGTGACGGCCTGAGCGTCGGTCGTTCGTTCGCGCAGTTTCGCGTACTTCAAGAAGACGTAGTAGCTGTTCATCAGGGAGACGAGCAGGCCGGCTCTGCCTTGTAGACATCCGCGCCGGAGCAGGTAGTTTCGTAGGAATGCCGCTGGCGGGTGCACAAGGAGGTCGGCCATGCCGGCCTGTCGCCCGGCACGGGCCATCTGGTCCGCGGCCAGGCTCGTGTAGCGGTTGATCGTGGCGACATGGCTCGCCAGATCCTGGTAGGCGTAGTGCTGGATGTCATGTGTGAGCGTGCCGACCGGGCCGTCGAGTTGCACCGATTCGTGCACCAGGTCGTCGCTCCAGGACGCCACCCGTCGGTCGTACAGTCTCAATTGGTAGTCGGGATACCAGTCGGTCGTGCGTATCCAACGGTGGGCATACTGCGTGGTGCGTGGAATGCGATAGCCGCGGTGTGTCGGTGGGGCGTCACCCCGTACATGTGCCGTGATCTCCGCCGCGAGCTCAGGCGTGATTCGCTCGTCCGCGTCGAGCGAGAGCACCCAATCGTGCGAGGCGAGGGAGGTAGCGTGGTCCTTCTGGGCTCCGTAGCCGGTCCAGTCGCGATGCGACACGCGGTCTGTATGCTGTGTGGCCAGCCCCACCGTGTCGTCGGTGCTGCCTGAGTCGACGACCACGATCTCGTCGGCCCACGCCACCGACGCCAGCGCGTCATTGATGTGTAATGCCTCGTTCAGGGTGATGAGGACGACCGACACCTTGGGCACGGCGCGAGTGTACCATCGCGCTTCGCGCCGTCTAGAACAATGGGACCTCTTGTACGGCGTCGAAATCTACGAGCGATCGCGTGTAGTCGAGAATCGCCACCTCTTCTCGGTTGCGGGCTTGCGCCAGATCGCGCTGGGCCTGAAACACGAGAAAGGTGCTCGAGAGACCGACTTCGAAACGCCGTTGCTCGGCCGCCAGCCGCCGCTCGCCCAGGAGACGGGACGCTCGGGTCGCCTCGACCCGTTGGAGATTCGTTCTGACCGCGCGGGCGGCGTCGCGCACCTCGGTCGCGACCCGCATCTCGAGGCTCCGACGCCGCGCGTGCCCTTGACCGCGCTGCAGTCTGGCACGCTCGAGGTTGGCGTCGGCCGAACTCGTGCCGAGTGGGTACGACACCGTGACGCCCACGGTCCAGGCCGGGAAGTCGTTCGTGAAGATGTTGCCGAGCACGCTCGCGAACGAGGTCTCCTGTCTGCCGGTGATTTCGCCGATTCCGAAGTCCCCGCCGCGTTCCAGAAATGTGCCGCCGAGTCCGGTCGCACGGTAGTCGACCTGCAGGTTGACGTCCGGCAGCCGCTGGTTGCCGTAGTACTGAATGTCGGTCTCGCTGGTCTCGATGTTTCGGTCAACCGCGTCCAGATCGGTCCGCTGGCTCAGTGCGGTTCGGATCGCGGCGTCCACGTCAATCTCCCGCGGAGCCAACATCGGTTCGTCGCTCGGTTGGATCCGGATCGACCAGAAGTCAGGGGCGTCCGGGTCGAAGATGAGCGTGCGAAGCAGGTCCTCGGCCCGCTCGACGGAGGCGTCGGAGATGATGACGTTCTCTTCATTCCGCGCGACTTCGGATTCAGCCTCGACGATGTCGATGGGCGCCATCGTGCCCACTTCCACGCGGGTGCGATTGTTCCGCAACGACTCCTGCGACAGTTCGAGCGACTGCTGCTGGACGGCGAGGAATGACTGCGCGGAGACCAGTCCCCAGTAGGCGTTTCGCACGTTGCGCTGAGTCACGACCACCGTGGTCCGTAACTGAATATCAGACAGTTCGCGATTGGCGCGCGTGATGGCGATCTGCCATCGCGGTGTATCGATCGCGAGATTGCGCAGCAGCGGTTGGGTGTAGTTGAGCGACAGGTTCGATTGGAGGATTGGGGCGAACGAGAAGAAAACGCTCGAACTGGTCCGGTGTGAGCCGTCCCAGGCCGCGGTGTAGCGCCCCCCTGCCCAGGGAACGTCCTGCACGATATCCACGGCATCCCGCAGTGTGCGGTCCGTCACAGAGTTCTGGTCGCCGGCTCCGGACAGGAAGCCGCTGGCCGGGCTGTTCGCGTTGTTGCCGGTGAACGTGCTCGACAGCACCGGCGCGTACACCGACCTGGCCTGGGCGATGCTCATGTCCTCGATTCGCGGGTTGATTCGCTCGACCTGCAAGTCGAGGTTCTGCTCGAGCGCCAGGGTGACCGCTTCGTCAACCGACAGGCGCCGTATCGGGCCGTTGGCTGACTGGAGGCTGGACATGGGTAGCACCAATCCACTGAGCGTGACCGTGGCGCCGACCGCCGCCGTCGGTTCGCCGCCGATGTCCGAGGGGAGCTGAGCCCAGCTCGGCACGGGTCCTGCGAGCAGCAGGGCGGATAGGGCTATGCTGGAAATACGGGTCTGGTCACTACGCATCTGAGTCTCCTGATGGGACGGTGCACCGCTGGGGCGGCTCTGGCGCGTCCTGGAACGTTTAGACGCGACGACAGCAGGGGGAGTTCTCGGTCGCTCGATTGTATCCTCCGGACTACGGTGCCGCGCCGCCGTGATCGCCTCCGTTGCCTGAGGTGCGTCGGGCGTCTCGTCCCGTTCGGTCCGGCACGCTCGCGCCGCGGCCTGCGGGGCTCTGTTAGACTTGCGGCGGTATTCGTAGCGTAGAACGAGTGAGTAGGATGGCGATGAATTCGACGATGGTTCTGGACCTGTTTCGGCACTGCGAAGGTCTGCTGGAGGGACACTTTCAGCTTTCATCCGGGTTGCACAGCGGCGGATATCTGCAGTGCGCGCGCGTGTTGCAACATCCCGAGCATGCGGCCACGCTGGGCGCGGCACTCGCCCAGCAGGTGGCGCCTTTGGAGCCGACGGTGGTGCTGTCGCCCGCGCTGGGTGGTGTGGTGATTGGCCACGAAGTGGCTCGGGCGCTGGGTGTCCGGGCGCTGTTTGCCGAGCGTCGTGACGGTGGGCTCACGTTACGCCGTGGATTTGAGATCACGCCTGGTGAACGGGTCCTGATCGTCGAGGACGTGGTCACCACTGGCGGCTCGACACGCGAGACCATCGACGTGGCAACCGCGGCTGGCGGCGCGGTCGTGGGGGCCGCCTCGATTATCGACCGTGGAGCGGAGCCGGTCGCCTTCGATGTCCCGTTCGAGGCGCTGGCGCGCGTTCCCCTGCCGACCTATGACGCCGCCGCCTGTCCCATGTGCGACGCCGGCGGTTCCGCGACGAAACCTGGGTCCCGCACCGCGTAGCCCGGTCCTGCCGTGGCGTCCCGGGAAGCGGCGCGCGACAAGGTCCGCAGAGCGACCATGGAGTGGCGCGCTGGGGGCCCCCGGCGGGGCCTACGTGCAGCGGCGTCTCCAGCAAGCCACCCGGCCATGCGTACCCTCAAACTCACGGTTTCATACGATGGTGGCGCCTACGTCGGGTGGCAGCGCCAAACGAATGGCCCCTCCGTCCAGAGCTGCCTCGAACTCGCGCTCGCCCCGTTTAACGCTGAATCGGTGACCGTGGTGGGCGCGGGTCGCACGGATGCCGGGGTGCACGCGTTGGCGCAGGCGGCCAGCGTGCGGCTTTCCCACCCGATCGAGCCGGCGTCGCTGCTGCGCGCGGCCAATGCCAGGTTGCCTGCGGACGTCCGAGTTCTGGCGGCGGATGTGGCCCCAGACGACTTTCACGCTCGCTTCTCGGCCACCGACAAGACCTATCGCTATCGTTTGCTTGGAGGGGCAATCACCAGTCCGTTTGAGCGACGCTACGGCTGGCACGTGCCAGCTCGACTCGACTACGCGTTGATGGCCACGGCCGGCCGCCTGCTTGTCGGGGAGCACGACTTCGCCGCTTTTCAGGCGAGCGGTGGTGATGTGCGCACGACCACACGGACGCTCTTCGAGGTGGATGTATGTCCGCCGGCCGCGCCAGAAGCGTCCGTGCGGCGGTCGGCCGAAACCGCTTCTCTATACCTCGCCAGGTCTACGTCGCCCGGTGGAACCTGGTTGACAGGAGACGGGAGTGGCGAGACCGTCGCGACGATCGGCGTGCGAGGCAGCGGGTTTCTCCGACATATGGTGCGTATTATCGTCGGCACGCTGGTGGAGGTCGGGTTGGGGAAGCGTGACCATGCGTCGGTCGCGGATGCGCTCCGACTGGCCGTCCGACCTGCGGCCGGTCAGACGGCGCCCCCACACGGGCTCTTCCTCGTGTGTGTGGGCTACGCGCACCACCGCGCAGAAACTGGTCCTCTCGACGCCACGTCGAGCACTTGAATGGTGCCCTAACAGCTTGTATCATAGCGGTTTACAGCGTCTTCCCTCGCTGCGACACCTGATGCCCTCATGAGCCTCGACCAACTGCTGACTTGGGTGCCCGCTGGCTCTCCGGAGGAGTCACTCGCCCGTCAGGTGGATTTCGATCGGTTGCCGGCCCACGTCGCCGTCATCATGGACGGCAATGGGCGGTGGGCCGCGCAGCGCCATATGCCACGTGTTGAAGGCCACCGCGCCGGAATCGCCTCGGTCAGGGACGTGGTGGAGACGTCAGCTCGCCTCGGTCTCGATGTGCTGACGTTGTACGCCTTTTCGGTCGAGAATTGGAAACGCCCGCCGACCGAGGTGTCGGTCCTCATGGGGCTGCTCAAGCGGTACTTGCGTCTCGAACTCGAGACCCTCCTCGCCAATGACATTCGTTTCAACGTCATTGGGGCGGATGCCGACTTGCCGGATGACGTGCGGCGCGAGCTCGACGCCGGACAAGAGCGGACGAGCGGCAATCGCGGCATGCTGTTCAACATCGCGCTCAACTACGGCGGGCGGGCGGAAATTGTGCGAGCCGCCCGGAGCGTGATCGAGGCCGGAGTCAGCCCGTCGGATCTCAGCGAAGAGACATTTGGCCAGCACCTGTATACAGCAGGGCAACCCGACCCCGATCTGCTCATCCGAACGAGTGGAGAGATGCGGGTCAGTAACTTTCTTTTGTGGCAGATCGCCTACGCCGAGATTTGGGTCACAGAGACGCTCTGGCCGGACTTTCGCGCCCGCCATCTGATCGAGGCCATTTTGGACTACCAGAAGCGTGAGCGGCGCTACGGCGGGATCAGCCAGCCGGCCGTTGTCGGACACTGACCGGTCGGCATGACCCGAGTCCTCAGTGCGCTCGTTCTGCTCCCCGTGGTCTTTGGGACCATCTGGCTGCTCCCACCACTGGCGACGCTGGGCTTGGCGGAGATCGTGCTGCTGGTCGCCTTTTTCGAATACGCGGGTCTGGCTACGGCATTGGGGGCGCGCGTGCAGACGGCGCTGGTACTGGCCGGCTCCGTCGTGGTCGTGGCTGGCGTGGCCTATGACCTTACCGCCATCGTGTTGATGGCCTCCGTGCTGGTCGTCAGTGTGGTCAGTTTGACCACGACGCGTCGGGATGACCAGGCCTTGCTCGACATCGCGTCCTCCCTGTTTCCGCTGGTCTACCTCGCGCTGCCGATTGGCGCGCTGGTGGCGGTACGGTTCGCGGCGGGACGCGAGGCGGTGGTGCTGCTGCTGGCGATCATCATGCTGAGCGACACGGCGCAGTACTATGGCGGACGCGCGTTCGGACGCACACCACTCGCTCCCACGATCAGTCCCAAGAAGACGGTCGAAGGCGCCGTGTGCGGCGTGGCCGCCGGTATCGCGCTGACGGTGGGGCTGGCCGGCGTGGCGCTTGGCGAGACTTCGATCACGCAGCGCGTGCTGCTTGGTGCCCTCGTGGTCGGCTTGGGTATCGCGGGGGACCTGTTCGAGTCCCAGCTCAAGCGCGGCGCCGGGCTCAAGGACGCATCGAGCTTGATCCCAGGGCACGGCGGCTTGCTCGACCGAATCGACAGTCTGCTGTTCGCGGCCCCCGGGTTCTACGTGTTTCTGAAGCTCGGTGAGATGGTTCGGTAGAGGGGCCGGCCGGCCCCTCCGCGCAGGATATTGTGAAACGCATCGCTATTCTCGGGTCGACCGGTTCCATTGGGAGCAGCGCGCTGTCGGTCGCCTTGGCCCACGCGGATCGGATCGATGTGGTCGGTCTGGCCGCGGGTTGCAATGTCGAGCGCCTCGCACAGCAGGTGGAGCGTCATCGCCCCCGCGTCATCGCCATGGCGAGCGATGACGGCGTCGCCGCAGTGCGGTCCCAGTTGTCCAGGCCGGCAGCCGCTGGGGTGACTCGGGCTTTGGCGGGGCCTGATGGTCTGCGTGCCGTGGCCACCCATCCTGACGTGGACATTGTCCTGTGTGCGACGACCGGCACGACCGCGCTCGACGCGGTGTTCGCCGCGATCGACGCGGGCAAGACCATCGCGCTGGCCAACAAGGAAGTGCTTGTGATGGCCGGTGGACTGGTCATGGAGGCAGCGCGCCGACGTGGGGTCGCGGTGCTCCCGGTCGACAGTGAACACAACGCGATCCATCAGTGCCTTCACGGCCGGCCAGACCGCGAGGTGAAGCGGCTGATTCTGACCGCGTCGGGTGGGCCGTTTCGCGAGTGGTCGGCCGAGCGGTTGCCAGGCGTGACGCCGGCGGACGCGTTGGCCCACCCCACCTGGCGCATGGGCCGCAAGATAACCGTCGACTCGGCCACCCTCATGAACAAGGGGCTGGAGGTGATCGAGGCACGTTGGTTGTTCGATATGCCTGCCGATCGGATTGATGTCGTGGTCCACCCGCAGTCGGTCGTGCATTCCTTGGTGGAGTTGCGGGATGGTTCGCAGATCGCGCAACTTGGCATCACTGATATGCGTCTTCCGATCCAGTATGCGTTTTCGTATCCCGATCGGTGGGAGACGCGGCTGCCGGCTCTGGATCTGACTGCGTGTGGTCCGCTGGAGTTCGGGCGACCGGACACAGCGCGTTTTCCGTGTCTCGCGTTGGCGTATCGGGCGCTGCGAGGTAGCCCGGCCTTGCCAGTTGGACTCAATGCCGCGAACGAGATCGCGGTGCACGCGTTTCTCGACGAGACGATTCCGTTCACGGCGATCCCGGACATCATCGAGGCTGTGCTGGACGATATCGAAGCGCGCGGCGCCTCCGCACCCACCTCGTTGGACGACGTGCGAGCGGTGGACGCGGCGGCCCGGGAGTTGTCTTGCAGGCTGGTGCGCGAGGTACAATCGACACAATGACGAGCCTGCTCGCGTTTCTGTTCGTCCTCGGCGTGCTCGTGTTTGTGCACGAACTGGGGCACTTCCTCGTGGCCCGGTATCACGGCGTCCGTTGTCTGACGTTCTCCCTCGGGTTCGGCCCGAAGTTGATACAGACCAAACGGGGCGACACCGTCTACTGTGTCAGCGCGATCCCGCTCGGTGGCTACGTCAAGATGGCGGGCGAGAACGCGGAAGACGAGCGTGAGGGCAAGGACGATGAGTTCTTGTCGAAAAGCAAGTGGCAGCGGTTTCAGATTCTGCTCGCTGGCCCCGCGATGAATTTCATTCTGGCCATCGTGGTCATGACCGTCGTGCTGTATCAGGGCGCGGAGATCCCCGTCTACCAGGACCAACCGCCCGTGGTTGGCTCTGTGGTCGAGGACTCGCCGGCCGCGACAGCTGATGTGCGTCCAGGCGACCGCATCATGAGCGTCGCCGGGCGCGAGGTGAATACGTGGGAGGAGCTGTTCTACGCCGTGCTCCCGCGTGCCGATCGCGAGGTCGAGGTCGTACTGCGTCGGGATGGCGAGATGCGGTCGATCATGCTGACGCCGACCGGAGAGACCGAATACAACGTGGGGGATCTAGGCGTTATCCCCAGCATCTCGCCCCAAGTGGTTTCGGTCCAGTCGAACTCGGCCGCTCGGGACGCGGGCATCGTGGCCGGCGACGTCATCGAGGGCATCGAGGGGCGGACGGTCAACCAGGAGTCGTTGGTTCAGACGATCAACGACAATCCGGATGTCCCATTGAGCCTGCAGATCCGTCGCGACGGCGCGCAGCAAGACATCGTCGTGACACCCAACTTGGTGGACGGAGTTGGGCTGATTGGGGTGTTTCTCCAGCCGGAGACGCGTACCATAGAGCCGGGACCATTCGAGGCGTTCACGCTCAGCCTTGAGCAGAACTATGAGTGGTCGGGCATGATTTTTCAGACCCTCGCGGGGTTCTTCACCCGTGACACGTCCCCCTCCCAGTTGGTCGGGCCGGTTGGCATCGCGCAACTGTCCGGGGACGCCGCCGAGGTTGGCTGGATCAGCTTGTTCGGTCTCATGTCGATGATCAGTCTCAACCTGGGTATTCTCAACTTGTTGCCGATCCCGATTCTTGACGGTGGCCATATCGCGATCATGGCGCTCGAAGGGGTCTCGCGCCGCGACTTCAGCGTCAAGCTGAAAGAGAAGATGCTGCTGGTTGGTTTCGCGCTGCTGATGACCTTGATGGTCACGGTGATCTACAACGACTTGACCCGCGTGGCCTGGATCGAGCGTCTCATGATCTGGCGATAGCTGCTCCCGCCTTCCGGTCTCTCTCGTTTCGTTCCTGCGGTCGGATTCCTTGTCCGTGACACAGACGGTGTCGCGTGTCCGTGCTACCGGACCGCCGCCGATGGAGACGTAGGACCACTGTATGCGGTCAATGCTGGTTGGTCTCCGCGCCGAACTCCCGCCGATGGCCCGGCTCGCCACGCCCGTGGTGGTGGCCGAACTGGGCTGGATCGCCATGGGCGTGGTGGACATCGCCATGGTCGGGCGACTGGGACCGGAGGCCATTGGGGCGGTCGGCGTCGGCAGTGTGGTGTTTTTCGCGATTGCCGTCTTCGGCATTGGTGTCTTACTTGGTCTCGACACCCTCGTCGCGCAGGCCTACGGCGCGCAGCGTCTGGAGGAGTGCCACCGTTGGCTATTTCACGGCGTCGGGCTGAGCGTGTTGCTCGCCGTGCCGCTGACGGGGGTGACCGCCGTCGTGCTCGCGGTGCTCGACCGGTGGGGCCTCGACCCGGCGGTGGAGCAGCTGGTCGGGCCCTACTTCTCGAGAATCATCTGGAGCATTCTGCCGCTGCTGCTCTACACGGCGTTCCGCCGGTATCTACAGGCTATGGGGTTGGTGGCGCCGGTGATGATGGCGCTGGTCAGCGCGAACCTGATCAATGTGGCCGCGAACTGGGTCCTGGTGTTCGGCCATCTCGGCGCGCCGCGTCTGGGTGTGGACGGTGCCGCGTGGGCCACGTGCGTGTCGCGCGTCTATCTGGCCGTGTTTCTCTTGTGCGTCATCGTACGCCACGACCGACGCCAGCGGACCGGTCTGTGGCAGGCGCCACGGCGCCTCGAGCTCACGCGACTGCGCCGGCTGGCGGCCCTTGGCGTGCCGGCCGCCGTTCAAGTGACGCTCGAAGTTGGCGTGTTCGCGGCCGCGACCGCCCTGGCCGGTCGGCTCGATGCGTCGACCCTGGCCGCACACCAGATCGTGCTGAGCGTCGCCGGCGTCACCTTCATGGTCCCCCTCGGTGTGGGCGCGGCAGGGGCCGTTCGGGTGGGCCACGCCGTGGGACGCGGCGATCCCTCCGGCGCCCGCGACGCGGGATGGGCGGCGTTGGTGCTCGGCACCGGATTCATGGCGTGCGCCGGGTTGGTGTTCGTGCTTGTCCCGCACCCGATACTGCGACTCTTCACGACGGACGCCACGGTGCTCGCTCTTGGCGTGCCGCTCGTGTTCGTTGCCGCCCTGTTCCAGTTGTTTGATGGTTTGCAAGGGGTGGCGACGGGGGTGTTGCGCGGCCTGGGCGATACCCGGACGCCCATGTACTGGAACCTCGCTGGCCACTGGGCCATTGGGCTACCGGTGGGCTACTGGCTCTGTTTTCACCGAGGGTGGGACGCGGTCGGGCTGTGGGTGGGCCTCTGCGTCGGACTGATGGTGGTGGGGAGCGTGCTCGTCGTGACCTGGTTTCGGCGCGCGGCGGCGTGGGGCTTGCCAGTCGGCCCCTGAGGGGGAGCCCCGCCGTCCGGGTCCTCTACGGGTTAGTGAGCACGAGCGCTGTGATCGCCAGGGCCAGCCCGGCGGCGTCGTGTGAGCTGGTCGTCGGCCAGCCCGCGTTCTTCAATTCCGACACCGCGTTCCCCATCACCACCGGGTGACCGGCGAAGGCGAGCATGTCCTGGTCGTTCAAATTGTCGCCGACGGCCATCACCGCCGCTGGGGCGATGCCTCGGCTGACGGCCCAGGCGGCCAAGGTGGTTCCTTTTGAGCATCCTTCGGCGGTGATGTCGAAGAGAGAAAAATCGCGGTCTTCATATTCCGTGAGCGTCAAGGTGACACGCTTGGCATCCGGGAGCGAGCGGACGTGATCGGCCAAGGTGCGCATTTCCGCCACTCCGCCCGTGAACGCCAGCTGTACCGGGTCGGCGCTGTCCTCCCCGTCGTCGAGCGCGTCGTCGAGTGCGGAGAGTTCCGTCATGTGGACCCGGTTTCGCTCGAAGTACCACGCTCGCTGGGGATGCGTCCAGTCGACACGTTCCCAGACATACTGACCAGCGTCGCCTCGGTCGAAGATGAGTGCCGCCCCCTGGCGTACCGGTCTCGTGGAGAGAATCAGTTCTCTCGCGAGCTCGCGTGGGATGAGGCGTGTGGCCAGGGTCTCGCCGTCAGGCGTCTTCACGAGGGCGCCGTTGCTGACGAGCAGTACGAGTTCAGTCTCCAGCTTGCGAGCGACGGGCTGCGCATGATGGAAGGTGCGTCCGGTCGCCAGGACGATCTCGACCCCACGCTCTGCGGCGGCATGAATGGCCCGTTGGTTGGCCGCCGGAATCTGCCCGTCGCTGTCGAGCAAGGTGCCGTCGATGTCGATGGCGATCAGGCGGACTGGCGCGGCCGGTGCGCGGGCGTTCAGAGATACGGTCGCCGGAGGCTTGGGAGTCAGATCGCGACGTCCTTCTTGTCGTAGTGGTGCTCGATGTACTCGTCGACCAGCCGACGGAACCCGGTCGCGAGTTCATCGTATGACCCACGCAAGGTCTTCGTGTGCTGTCCGTCGATGTACACGGGGCACGTGGGTTCTTCCCCCGTCCCTGGCAGGCTGATGCCGATGTTGGCTGCTTTCGATTCGCCGGGCCCGTTGACGACGCAGCCCATGACCGCGACGCGCATCTCTTCAACGCCGTCATAGCGGGTCTTCCACGTCGGCATCATCTCTCGGACATGTTTCTGGATCAGTTCAGCCAGTGACTGGAAGGTCGTACTGGTCGTGCGTCCGCAGCCCGGACAGGCGGTGATACTTGGCGCGAACGCGCGCAGTCCGAGCGCCTGCAGCAACTCACAGGCGGCGTAGACTTCGTCGCGGCGATCTCCGCCCGGGCGCGGTGTCAGTGACACACGGATCGTGTCGCCGATGCCCTGTTCGAGCAGGACACCCATGGCCGCCGCCGACCACACTTGGCCCTTCAGTCCCATCCCTGCTTCGGTCAGTCCGAGATGCAAGGGTTGGTTCGTCTTTGACGCCAGATCGCGATAGATGGCAATCAGGTCGCGTGGCGTCGAGACCTTGCACGAGATGATGATCTGGTCCGGTCGAAGACCGGCCTCCATCGCGAGCGCAGTTGACTCGAGTGCCGATACCACCATGCATTCGTTGATGATCTGTTCCGAGCTTCGGCCGAGCTGCTGGTCGGTATTCTCCTGCATCCTGGTCATGACCAGGTCCTGGTTCAGCGACCCACCATTGACACCGATACGGACCGGTGTGCCATGGTCCCGCGCGATCTGGCAAATGGTCGTAAACCGCTCGTCTCGCCGCGAGCCGGTGCCCACGTTGCCTGGGTTGATTCGGTACTTGTCCAGGGCCTCAGCACAGCCGGGATACTGGGATAGCAGGAGGTGTCCGTTGTAGTGAAAGTCGCCGATCAACGGCGCGCGGCACCCGAGATCGAGCATGCGACGCTTGATCTCCGGTACGGCCTCTGCCGCCGCGGGCGTGTTTACGGTGATGCGGACGAGCTCCGACCCGGCGCTCGCCAGTTCCACACACTGTGCCGCCGTTCCCACCGCATCGGCGGTGTCGGTGATCGTCATCGACTGCACCGCCACCGGCGCGCCGCCTCCAATCTGGACGTCGCCGACGCGAACACCGATGGTCCGATGGAAAGTGGTCGTGGGCATGCGTGTGGGATGGGGGGTCACGTGGCCAAGTGAGCTACGCTGATCCAGCGTTTGACTTGACTAAATGAGCCACGCTGATCCGTCGTTCGGGTTGCCGACAAGGAGCCAGGGACGCTAGCAGACCGCAACACTCGCGATGATATCACCGGGGTCCGGTCGACCTTCGGGTGCGACGTCGCATCGCGCGCAGGGTGGCGTGGGCAGCTTCGACTGCCGCATCGACGTGCGCGTTGGAGTGCGCACCCGATAGAAACCAGCCTTCGAATTGTGATGGTGGTGGATAGATACCGCGGGCCAGCATGCCTCGGAAGAACTGCGCGTAGGCGGTCGTGTCCGCGCGAGTCGCCGATTCGTAGTTGCGCACCGGTGTTGCGGTGAAGAACGGGGTCAGGACCGACCCGTGCGCGTTCACGTGCAGGTCGGTGCCAGTCTGCCGGGCTGCCTCGGCCAGCCCGGTGGCCAGCCGCTCGCCCAGCCGGTCCAGCTTGCGATACAACTCAGGTGTGAGCTGCGAGAGCGCCCAGAGGCCGGCGGTCATGGCCAGCGGGTTCCCTGACAACGTGCCTGCCTGGTACACCGGTCCGGCCGGAGCCACCAACTCCATCAGGTCGCGGCGACCGCCATACGCGCCAACCGGTAGGCCACCGCCGATGATCTT
Source organism: uncultured bacterium (assembly GCA_963934795.1). GTDB lineage: Bacteria > Acidobacteriota > Vicinamibacteria > Vicinamibacterales > UBA8438 > UBA8438. The sequence continues at coordinate 2,690 of CAWWAF010000058.1, read as the reverse complement.
GCCGAGGCAGGTCAAGTCTGGGCGTACGCCGAGTCGTTCCTGGGCTCCGCCTGGTCCGGCCCGGAAACCGGAAATGACCTCATCGAAAATGAGGATCGCCCCATGCTCCTGACTGAGCTCGCGCAATCCTTCGAGAAACCCGGCCGCAGGCGGCACGACCCCCATATTGCCAGCGATGGGTTCGACGATGAGCGCAGCCACGCGCTGTCGGTGCTTTCGGAACAAGCGGTCGACCGAATCGAGGTCGTTGTACCGGGCTACCAACGTGTCGGCCGCAACCGCCCGAGAGACGCCTGGACTGGTCGGAACGCCGAGCGTGGTGGCACCAGAACCGGCCTGCACCAGGAACGCGTCCCCATGACCGTGGTAGCACCCGGCGAACTTGATGAACCGGTCACGCCCGGTGGCTGCACGTGCAAGCCGTAGCGCGCTCATGGTGGCTTCGGTCCCTGAATTCACGAAACGAACCCGCTCGATGGACGGCATCACCCGGCGGACGGCCAAACCCAACTCGACCTCGAGGGCGGTCGGAGCGCCGAAGCTGGTGCCTCGCGCGGCCGCCTCTGAGAGCGCCCGGGTCAGTCCGGCTGGGGCATGCCCGTGAATGAGCGGACCCCAGGACATGACGTAGTCGATATAGGTGCGGCCGTCTTCGTCGACCAGGCGGGCGCCGCGCGCCCGCCGAATGAACGGCGGGGTGCCGCCCACCGCAGAGAACGCCCGAACCGGACTGTCGACGCCGCCGGGCAGGATCCGTTTGGCCCTGGCAAACAGGCGGTTCGAGTTCACACGCGTGGAGGCAGCCATGGCGCGGAACGATATCATGGCCCGGGCGCTTCCCCGTGTCAGTCACGATGTGGACGCGCCGCCGTCATCCTTTCTCAGAAAGAGCCCAGCTATGCCAGAGCCCTGCGACATGTGCGCCGCGACCGAGATGCATGCGGTGCTCGAGGTCAGCCTGATCGGGCGGAGGCGGGTCCAGGTGCATCGGTGTCCCCGCTGTGGCTTTCGGCAGGTCCGCCCACGGCTGACGGCCAATCAAATCAAGGCGTTGTATCCAAGCGACTACTTCGATGCCGCGTCGCCGGTCGGCTACGCGGACTACGCGCGCGAGTTTCAGCGCCGCCAACGCGAGGCGTATTTCCTGAACCGTTGGCTTCGGCGTCTCGGGTCACGGGGACGACTGCTGGAGGTGGGGTGCGCCCTCGGATTCCTGCTGTCAGGGCTGAAGCGTTCTGGTTGGGATGTGCAAGGGGTCGATGCCTCGGCCTTCGCGGCCCACTACGCGAGCACCCGATACGACGTCGAAGTGGCCTGCGCCACGCTCGAGGAGGCCCGGTTTCCGGATGGGGCGTTCGACGTCGTCATTCAGAAGGACCTGCTTGAACACGTAGCCGATCCGCGGTCCCATCTTGAGGAGACCCGGCGTGTGCTGCGGCCTGGAGGCTGGCTGCGGCTGGTGACGCCCAACGGTGAAGCCAATTTGCGACCCCTGATCGCGGCATCCCGGAACGCCGGGGCCACGCCGCCGGTGCTCGACCAGGGGCACCTATCATTTTTTGGCCGTGAACATTTGCGTCGACTGTTCGAGGAATGTGGTTTCCGCTGCCATCGGATGCGGATGATCGGGATCGTCAGGGGGCTCAGGGCGCTCGGACATCTTCCCGGGCAGGGACGTTTCGTGCGGCCGGCCACTTCGGAGGCGACCCCCTCGGGTCTACGCACGGCGGCCGTCCCCGCGGAGGACCGTGCGGACGGATTTGAGGGACTCGCGGCCCGTATCGATCAGGACATTGCCACGAGGCACAGCGGCTTCAAGAGCTGGCCTCCCTACTTCTACTACCACCGCGCCATGAAGCAGGTGGACTCGCTGCCTGCCTGGTGCGGTATCGGCTACGACTTCGACTGCGTACTGGAGCGCCAGTAGCAAGCCGGGGCGGCCGTGCGGACCGCTGCTGATCCCCCGACGAGGGCTCGCGGCCGTCGCCGCGCGGCGGGACCATCACAACGCAGTGAGGCCCGGTTGATCGGGTTTGAGCGACAGTGCCAGAATGTAGATGAGTCGCGCCTTCAGGTGGCGCGTTGTGCGAGGAGACGACGAATGAAAAGGCTTGTGGTCGTTGGGTCGGTTGGGTTGGCGCTGGCGTGCGCGTCGGTGAGTGGGCTCGCGACAGAGGGGGCGCCGGTAGAGCCCGTCGCGTCGACCGCGGCGGCCGCGCAGGAGACCACCAGCACGCTGCTCGACGGGGTATTTACCGCGGCTCAGGCTCGCCGGGGTCGCCGGGTGTATAGCCGCGATTGCGCCTCGTGTCACGGTCCAGAGATGAAGGGGGGCGAGATGGCCCCTGGTATCGCAGGAAGCAGCTTCATGGTGTTCTGGACGGAGTTGCCGGTGGGCTCGATGTTCGAGCGCATCAAGGTGTCCATGCCTGAGGATGGGCCGGGGCGTCTAACGGATGAGGAGTACACCGACGTGTTGGCGTTCATTCTAGACTCGAGCGACTACCCGGCCGGTGAGACCGAGCTGCCGGCCGACAAGGCAGAACTCGACAAAATCATGATCGTCGCGGCCGAGTAACGCTGGCCTCGGTGCGTGCAACGCGCGTCCCCCCCCGGCCCGGTCGATTCCTTGACCGGGCCGTCCGGCCCTCACTGACAAACCCCGACCTCATTGCCGGCGGATCTGCCCC